>CANHCC010000008.1 GCA_947459115.1 Bacteroidota bacterium
AATTAATGGCTTATGATCTTCAGGGTAGAAGTATTCCAATTCAGTACGATATAAAAGAAGGACACATAATCGTCAAAGTTCTCGAGTCTGCTCCGGGGATTGTTTTGCTCAAGATGCATCAGGAAGGGAAGTGGTGGTTTGGGAAGGTGGTATTGGTTAATGGATAATGGTTAATTGACAATGGATAATGAAAGTGGAGTTATGAGTTATACTGTATTTGGATTACTGGAAAGCGGACACTGCTGTAATTCTGCTAACCGGGGGTTAGGTACCAACCGCTTTTAAACAAATGCTCCACCCATTTATTCAAATGAGTGGAGCATCAATCTATTGTAAAAGGCACTTATAATTGTTTTGGATTTATTCCAGATAGTAAATAAAAATATTTGCTATGCCGAAACTTCCGCATACGCCTCCACCGGAGGACAGACACAAATCAACTGACGATCTCCGAGTGTGTTGTTAATCCTGGAAACAGAAGGCCAGAATTTTCTTTCCTGTACCCAGGGGGCCGGGTAAGCTGCTTCCTGACGAGAATAGCCATGAGCCCAGGTTTCAGCCGTCACGACTGCTGCGGTATGAGGGGCATTCTTTAATGGATTGTCTAACTTATCCATCCGGCCTTCTTCTATCGCACGAATTTCTTCCCGAATGGCTATCATGGCATCACAGAACCTGTCGAGTTCAGCCAAAGATTCACTTTCCGTGGGCTCTATCATCAGCGTCCCTGCTACGGGGAAGGATACGGTAGGGGCATGAAAGCCATAATCCATCAAACGCTTGGCAAAGTCTTCTGCTTCAATGCCGGCAGAGTTTTTAAATTCTCTGGTATCCAGAATCATTTCATGCGCGACCCGGCTATGTTTGCCTTGATACAATATTTTGTAATGACCTTCTAATCTGCTCTTGATATAGTTGGCATTCAGGATGGCATAGCGGGTTGCATCGGTTAATCCATCCCCGCCCATCATACGGATATAAGCATAAGATATCAATAAGATGCTAGCACTTCCCCAAGGGGCCGCCGAAACAGCATGCATCGCTTGGGGTCTTTCTAAATCAACAACAGGATGTCCCGGCAAGAAGGGCGCTAAATGCTCCGCCACACAAATCGGACCCATACCAGGACCACCGCCTCCGTGAGGAATACAGAAGGTCTTGTGCAGATTCAGGTGACACACATCCGCCCCAATGTTTCGGGGAGAGGTCAGGCCTACCTGGGCATTCATGTTGGCGCCGTCCATATAGACCTGTCCACCGTTCTGATGCACCAATTCACATACTTCCCGAATGTTCTCATCAAACACGCCATGGGTAGAAGGGTAGGTGACCATCAATGCTGCCAATTGGTCTTTATGTTGTTCTACCTTCGCTTTCAAATCGTTAAAATCCACAGCGCCGGTTTCATCACAGGCCGTTACCACGACCTTCATACCGGCCATGACCGCAGACGCAGGATTCGTGCCATGCGCAGAGGACGGAATCACACAGACATTTCTATGGCCTTGATTTTTGGATTTCAGATATTCCCGAATAACCATAAGACCCGCATATTCTCCTTGTGCGCCAGAATTCGGCTGCAAAGAGGTCGCTGCAAATCCGGTTATTTCATTCAGCCAGGCTTCCAGTTCTCTGAATATTTTCGCATACCCCTGAGCCTGAGATTTCGGTGCAAAGGGATGGATGTTCCCAAATTCCGGCATGGTAACGGGAATCATCTCTGAGGTTGCATTTAATTTCATCGTGCAAGAACCCAGAGAAATCATGGAGTGGGCCAAAGACAAATCTTTACTTTCCAATCGCTTGATGTATCTCAGCATTTCATGCTCTGAATGGTAAGCATTGAAGACCGGATGCTCTAAATAAGGTGTATTTCTTGCAACACCTACAGGAATACCAGCCTGAGCCTTTTGTTCAAAGGCTTTAACTTCTGCCGCGTTCAGGTCTTTTCCCTTCGCTTTGGCAAACACTTGTAAGAGGTGGGTAATTAATTCAAAAGTGGTGGTTTCATCTACGGAAATACCAATGTTGCCGTTACTGTAGTAACGGAAGTTCATGTTGGCTTTCTCTGCTTCTGCTTTAATGGTATTCAGTTCTCCACCAGCAATGGTGAGGGTGTCAAACCAGGAAGTGTTTTTGACTTCGTAGCCTAATGCCTGCAATCCTGTTTTGATTACAGCCGCACATGAATGCACACGGGTGGCAATTTGCTTCAGCCCTTCCGGCCCATGATACACGGCATACATACTGTTCATAATGGCCAATAATACCTGAGCAGTACAAATGTTAGAAGTTGCTTTATCTCTGCGGATATGTTGTTCTCTGGTTTGTAGAGCCATACGATAGGCTTTATTGCCGGAAGCATCTGCAGATACGCCAATGAGGCGCCCGGGTATCTCCCTTTTATAGTCTTCTCTTGTGGCGAAAAACGCAGCATGTGGTCCACCATAGCCCATGGGAACCCCTAATCTTTGGGCACTACCAAAGGCTACATCCGCACCCCATTCACCGGGTGCTTTTAACAAAGTCAGGCTCAGTAGATCGGTTGCAACCGATACTAAAACTCCGGCTTCGTGCGCACGCGCAGTCAGGTCACTATAGTCTGATATCTCCCCTGTGGTATCCGGATATTGTAAAATCACTCCGAAGACATCTTCTGTAAACTGGAAGGAAGAAGTGGGGCTTATCACGACTTTTATATCCAGAGGTTCAGCACGGGTCAGAATAACATCGAGCGTTTGGGGATGCAGGGTATCAGCAACTAAAAGTGTGTGCGCATCCGCCTTGACTTTTTCCTTGCTTCTTTCTCCAAACATCAACCTCATCGCTTCGCCTGCTGCAGTACCCTCATCTAATAAGGATGCATTGGATATAGGCAAACCGGTCAGGTCGCATATCATCGTCTGGAAATTTAACAGAGCTTCCAGTCTGCCCTGAGCAATCTCTGCCTGATAAGGCGTGTATTGCGTGTACCATCCTGGATTTTCGAGGATATTTCTCAGGATGACACCTGGTACGATTGTATTATAGTACCCCATACCAATGAAGGAATGGGCTATTTGGTTCAGGCGGGCGGTTTCCCGGATTTCTTTCAGAAATTCAAACTCCGTTAGGGCATTGGGGAGATTTAAAGGTTTAGAAAGTCTGATAGAAGCTGGTATGGTTTCCGAAATAAGCTGCTCTAAATTGGCAGCCTTGACAGCATTCAACATTTCCTGTGTTTCGGAGGCATCCGGGCTAATGTGACGCTGACGAAAAGCTTCTTTAAATTCAGTATTGATTTGCATGGCGTGAATCTTTGATTTACAGAACAAAGTTACATGGATAAAACCGTATTTTTATACCCACAACCCCGATTTTAAGGGTAAAATTCCTATGAAGCCTCCTATCCTCTGGTTTTCTGAAAACTTAATACCTGCAAATGCCTTTTTTTCGGGGGTGGAAAACAGGGCATTTCGATATGGAGATGGGGTCTTTGAAACGATAAAAATCTCGGAAGGAAGGCCCTGTTTTATCTCCGCTCATAGGGCAAGACTCCGGAGGGGATTGGAGGTTCTGGGGATTAATTCTTCCTGCCTGCCGGAGGAGACTGTATTGGGAGAAAGAATCCTTGAGGTCCTGTATGCCAATGCCGTTCTTCATGGAAAATGTCGGGTTTTTGTCTATCGTAAAGGGGAAGGTTTGGATTGCCCCGAATCTAACGAAGGGGAAATGCTGATTCAGGCCATGCCGGATAAAAATTCCCTGCCCGATTTCAGTGTTCTATCTGCCTGCCTTGCTCAATCTGTTCGGATTATGCCTTCAGATTTTAATGAAGCTAAAACCCTGAACCGTCAGGTGTATGTCCGTGCTGCCATGGAAGCAAAACAGCATCAATGTGATACCGCTATTATTATGAATGCGGAGGGGCGATTATCAGACTCGGTATCTTCCAATATTTATCTGACAAAGGCAGATGGTAAAATTTATTTGCCACCTATTTCAGAGGGGGCTATTCCCGGAGTGGCTCGTGCAGTATTATTGGAAATCTTAACGCAACAGAACCTGGCATTTGTGATAAAACCTCTGACTTTGAAGGATCTGGATGAGGCAGAGGAGTTTTTTTTATCAAATGTGATTCGAGGCATACAAGCAATAAAGGAATTTAGAAATCCAAGTGGCTCAAAAGCCTTTAAATTGCACACTTCAGAAGCCTTGAGTAATTTGTGGGGCAATAAACTAGTCTCAGAGGGTATTGGAACATGAAAAAAGACAAGAATAAAAATCCAATGGGCGGAATGGTGTATTCCACCAATCCGGATTTTAAGATGAATGCCTGGGCAGAGGAGGAGGCCAAAGAAATTCCGCCCGCCCAGCAAAATTTGCGCATCTGGCTGGAGAGGCACAAAGGAGATAAAGTATCCACAGTTGTTAAAGATTTTGTGGGGCCTGAACTGTCCCTTGCAGAATTGGCAAAAAAATTAAAAGTGGTGTGTGGGGTAGGGGGAAATGCCAAGGAGGGCAAGATTATTCTCCAGGGAGATGTAAGAGCCAAGGTAACCAAGGAGTTAGAAAAACTGGGCTATCGTTTTAAATTGGCCGGAGGATGAGAAGTCCGTGGATTCCGGTAGTTGTTTGGATGGGGGTGATTTTTGGGTTTTCTCATCAGTCGGGGGAGGAGTCTTTGGCACAATCCGGTGTTGTGTTGCAAGTGTTGGAGGCCTTAGGCCTATCAAAAGAACATCTCCGTCAACCGGAATTCATTTTCGTGGTGAGAAAGCTTGCCCATTTTACGGAGTACTTCATTCTGGGACTGCTGTTGTCACGGGTGGATCTATCTTTTTTCTGGGCAGCCATTCTGATTTTGGGGTATGCGGTGAGCGATGAAATCCATCAGATATTTGTGCCTGGAAGAGGGTTTGCCATCATGGACATAGGGATTGATTTTTTGGGTGGGCTTACGGGTATGGGGCTTTGTTTTTTGTGGCTTAGCTTGAAACGATCGGGCGTTTGAGTTCATTTTCTGTCATTCAGGCGTAAAAAATTACCATTCACACTTGAGCAATATTTTGGTAACCAATAAAGATTATCTTTGTTACTTCTTTAAAATGCTGAAAAAGACTCTAAATATAATTTCCCCTTTTATGCAAGGAAACCAAAAAAAATCATTTTTTTCATTGCCAGTCACTTTTACAGGGTTTCTCCTGTTATTTTGGAGTTTAAGTGGTTGGAGTCAGTGCCCCCCCAATGTAGGGTTTGAACAAAATAATTTTACCGGATGGACAGGGTTTACCGGCACTCACAATGGAACACTGCCGGTCAATACCCCTACCATGGGTATCGTGGCAGGAAGACACACGATTACAACAGGCGGAAATGATGGGATTATTCCGGCAATTCCACAGGTTTGCCCATTGCCTGGATTTGGTTCGCGTTCTGTTAGATTAGGGAATTCCGGCACGGGTGCGCAGGCAGAGCGTCTCGTTACATCTTTTCTGGTAACTCCAAACACATCTGCCTTGTTATTTGCTTTTGCCGTTATTCTTCAAGACCCGGGACATGGTCCAACACAACAGCCTCGTTTTGAATTAAATATAACCTTGCCCAATCAACAAAATACCCCTTGCGGTAATTTCGTTTATGTTGCCAGCAATAATTTGCCGGGATTCATCACCCAGGGTTCTACCCGTTACAGAAACTGGGCACAACAATCCATTAATTTAATTCCTTTTATAGGTCAAACAGTCAATGTAAATGTTCTTACAGCGGATTGTTCTCCAACCGCCCACTATGGATATGCTTATTTTGATATGACCTGTGACATCTTTCAGGTGATTCGTCGTTTTTGTCCCGGTGATCAGGATGCAATACTAACTGCTCCGAGCGGTTTCTCGAGTTATGTTTGGTCTCCGACAGGTCAAACAACGCAGTCGATCCTGGTTCCTAATCCTGTCAATAATTCAGTTTACACAGTTACGATGGTGCCTATCGGTGGAAACCCGGGTTGTGCTGTTACAATTCGGGATACCATTCGTTTGATGGGTGCTACCACGAGTGTTATCAATAATACTTGTAATGGTGCTACTGCGGCCTCAGCCTCAATTCAGGTTACGGGAGGTACACCATTTTACAATTATACCTGGTCCACTACACCGGTTCAAACAGCCGCCACTGCCACAGGGCTGGCTGCCGGCACATACACCGCACGAATAATAGATGCGGCGCAATGTACAGTTAATGTTTCAGTCACCCTTGTGGATCCACCACCAATAGCAAATACCCGCTCCTCCACGCCGGTTTCCTGCTTTGGTGGTTCAAACGGGACCGGAACCGTTAATATGATTGGCGGTTCACCGCCCTTTATCTATTCTTGGAATTCGACACCGGTTCAAAATACTTCTACCGCTACCGGTCTGGGGGCAGGCACCTGGACAGTGTCCGTGACCGATCAGGGGGGCTGCACAAATCAATTGCCTGTTGTCGTCTCCGGCCCATCTCAGTTAATCTCAAGTGTTACGCATTCAAATGTCCTTTGTAATGGCGCCTCTTCCGGGACTGGTTTGGTTGTGGCATCCGGGGGGGTAGGAAATTATAATTATTCCTGGAATACAGTGCCACCTCAAAATAATGCCAATGCCATTAACCTTTCGGCAGGAACTTATATCGCAACGGTAACGGATGGCAACAATTGTACCGCCACCAATACGATTATAGTCGATCAACCTCCTGCTATTGTGACCTCCACTACTACAACCCCGGTTTCCTGTTTTGGCGGTAGCAATGCAACTGCAACGGTAACCGCCAATGGCGGTGTAGGTAACTTCACTTATGTCTGGAATTCAACGCCAACTCAAAATACCCAAACTGCCAATAATTTATCTGCAACCACCTACACAGTGACCGTGACAGATGGAAATGGTTGTGTTCAGCAAAATACAGCTGTCCCGATTCAGCCAACGGCTATGATTGTAACAACTTCATTCACGCCTGTAACCTGTTTCGGGATTGCGGATGGTTCAGTCACGGTGAGTGCGCAGGATGGTACGCCCGGGTATAATTTCTCCTGGAATACCATCCCGGTCCAGGTTGGAGCTACCATTAATAGCCTGAGAGCCGGTACTTACACCGCCACCGTTACAGATGCCAATGGGTGTAGCCAAACCCAATCGGTAGTTGTAACAGAACCTACCTTATTAACGGTTTCTCAATCCACTACACCTGTATCCTGTTATGGCGGAATAGATGGTACGGCGACAGCCTCAGGAAATGGGGGAACTACTCCATATGCCTATCTTTGGACCACGAGCCCCAATCAGGCGACTCCAACTGCCGTTGGACTTTCTCTGGGGACTTACCGGGTGACCGTAACCGATGCCAATAATTGTACCGCTACAGCCGTAAGCTCTATTACAGAGCCAACCCCTGTAACCCTCACTACCACATTTACAGATGCTTTGTGTTTTGGAAGTGCAGATGGGACTGTTGCTGCTCAGGGCTATGGAGGCACTCCGGGGTACACATATTCCTGGAATACGGTTCCGGTACAAAACACCCAGACCGCAACAGGTCTAACAATTGGTACTTATCAGGTAACTGTTACAGATCTTAATAATTGTACTGCTCTAGGGGAGGCGGTTGTTCTACAGCCGACTCAATTAAACGGTGTGACCACCTATACACCCGCATTGTGTTTTGGTTCCGCCGATGGAACTGCAAGTGCTGAGGCCTTCCAGGGCACGCCTGGCTATTCCTATTCCTGGAATACGGTGCCAGTTCAAAATAGTCAAACCGCAGTTGGACTCGCTGCTGGTAACTATACCGTTACAATCACAGACAATCATAACTGCAGTATTCAACGCAATGTTCTCATTACGGAGCCAACGCAGGTAACCTTGAACTCTTCCTATACAGCTACTTTGTGTTTTGGATCTTCAGATGGTACTGCTACAATTCTCCCAAGTGGAGGAACGCCCGGATACACTTATATTTGGTCCACTTCTCCGATTCAGCAAACTCAAACGGCAGAAGGATTGAGAGCAGGTACCTATACGGTAAATGTCAGGGATTTGAATAATTGTCCTGCGCAGTCCCAGGTAATCGTAACAGAACCAGTTCAGTTGGATGGACAAATCATCGTTCAAAATGTACGGTGTTTTGGGGAATCCAATGGTGCAGTTACCGCACAGGGAATTAATGGTGTTGGGCCTTACATGTATGCCTGGCAAACAGAGCCCCCGCAAAATCTTCCTACTGCCTCTAATTTGAAAAAAGGAGTTTATTCTGTTCGCATTACCGATATGAATGGTTGTTTTATCAACAGAACTGCGACGGTAACAGAACCTGCTTTATTAGAAGGTCAGGCGTATGCCGAATCTCCAACCTGCTGGCAAGGTCAGGATGGTAAGGTATGGGTTACCACAAAAGGAGGGACTCAGCCTTATTTTTATCGTTGGAACAATGACTACGCATTGAATCAGTCTACACTAAGCAATGTACACTATGGGTGGCATTGGGCTATGACCATAGATAACAATGGCTGTGCCCGTAAAGACTCCATTTATGTGACACAACCAGATCCGATACCAAAGGCGCGCGTGTTCAATGATACCATTTGTACCGGTGAAAGTGCGTTTCTTAAAGCATACTCTCAAATTCCTGGTCATAAAGTATTTTGGTACTATGATAATGGCGATGGAGCGGCATTCTATGAAGGAAATACACACCGGACCCAGGCCATTTATGGTCAAAAGATTTTCTTTGTGAGAACAGAAGATGATAAGGGGTGTCAGTCGCCTAAAATTCCTGTATTCGCAATTGTGAAACCTCTGCCAATTGCCAACTTTGAGGCGGACAAGTTGAAGTGGGAATTACCGGATGCTATCTTTACTTTCACAGATAAAACAAAAGCCGCTGCGGGAGTAGCTTCTTACACATGGGAGTTCGGCGATGGTAAAGTGTCCAATCTGAAAGATCCTGTCCATCAATACAACGAGGTAGGGCAGTATCATATCAAACTCACCGTTGTGGATTCAAATGGTTGTATTAATGAAATCGAGAAATTGAATTACATTGAAGTCGGATTATTGGTAGGGGTGGTTCCGCCCAATGCATTTAGTCCCAATGGTGATGGGGCCAATGATTACTTCTATGTAGAAAGCTCCAAAATTCGGAGTTGGACCATCAAGATTTACGATCGTTGGGGCAATCAGGTTTATGAAAGTGATGATTTGCTATTCCGTTGGGATGGTACCCAGGCAGGGACACCTTTGACAGAAGGGACTTATGTGTATTATCTGACAGGCATTGCGTTGGACGGTACGAAAGTTGGGCGTTCGGGTTCTATCCTGCTCATTCGATAAGAAATTAATAATTGTTAAAAAGTCGAAGGCAGTCAGCAAAGGGTTGCCTTCGTTTTTTTTTGTGTTTTTATATGAGAATTTTTCCCTGCTGCAAGGTACACCTTGCAGCAGGGAAAAATTCTCACCTATCTTTGTGCCCTCGATGGCTTTACTCCTTGCAATAGAATCTTCCTGTGATGAAACCGCTGCGGCTCTAATTCAAAATGGGCGTCTGTTGACCCACCATTTGAGTTCCCAGTTGGACCATGCCCAATATGGAGGGGTAGTGCCCGAACTTGCTTCCAGATTGCATCAGCAA
Source organism: Bacteroidota bacterium (assembly GCA_947459115.1). GTDB lineage: Bacteria > Bacteroidota > Bacteroidia > J057 > RFSG01 > CANHCC01. The sequence goes on from CANHCC010000008.1 coordinate 9,637, forward strand.
CAAATCATAGCCGTTGTGGAAGCCTGTTTTCAGGATGAAGGCATAAGCCCTGCCCAAATAGATGCCGTGGCCGTTACTCAGGGACCCGGGCTCATGGGGGCCTTATGGGTGGGGGTTTCTTTTGCGAAGGCGTTTGCTTTGGCTAGAAATATTCCCTTGATTGGGGTGAATCATCTTGAAGCCCATGTGCTCTCTCATTTTCTGAACGAAACCCCTCCTCCGTTTCCTTTTTTATGCTTGACGGTTTCAGGCGGGCATACCCAAATAATTATTGTGAAAGATTTTTTGAATCTTGAAATCATCGGTGAGACGCTGGATGATGCCGCCGGCGAGGCCTTTGATAAAGGCGCCAAAATGCTCGGGCTTCCTTATCCTGGAGGGCCTTTGATTGATCGGTATGCCACTCAGGGAAATCCTGAGGCCTATGCCTTTCCTGCCCCGGATTTAAAGGACCTGAAATTTTCTTTCAGTGGCCTAAAAACAGCTTTACTGTATTTCCTGAAAAAGCAGGAAAAGTCACCGGATTTTGTCGCGAATCATCTCCCGGATATTTGCGCCTCCTACCAAAAGGCAATTATAGGTGGGTTAATTCGAAACCTTGCCCAGGCCGCAGAAAGATATGGCATCCAACATTTGGCTCTTGCAGGCGGGGTCTCTGCAAATTCCGGATTGCGTCAAGCTTTTTTGGCGCTGTGTAAACAAAAATCTTACTATCCATATTTAGTTTCTCCTGCGTATTGCACCGACAATGCTGCGATGATTGGCATCGCCGGCTGGTACAAATGGCAGGCCGGGCAAGTCTCCGGGCAGGATATGATGCCATTTGCCAGAGTATTCTGATGGAAAGATTTAGAAACGATTTTGTAATTTCTGAGAATATTTTTACTTTTGTACCTCAATTTAATTGTGCCTTATGAAAAAAGACATTCATCCAAATTATAGAACTGTAGTTTTCAAAGACTTGTCCTGCGATTTCTCTTTTATGGGGAAATCTACTATACAAACTAAAGACACCATTACCTGGGAAGATGGAAACGAATATCCCTTGGTAAAGCTTGAAATTTCCAGCCAATCTCATCCCTTTTATACGGGTAAGCAGATGTTGGTAGATACTGCAGGTCGTGTAGAAAAATTCAAAAATCGCTACGCGAAAAAAGTTACAAAATAATTGTAACGCAGTTTAGAATAAGATTAGGCCCCTGTTTTGGGGCTTTTTCATTTAGGCTGACTATCCAACAAAGCCTGAATCCTGATACATTTGTCGTTTCATCCTTATTGTTATGAACTGGATCCTATTTGAAGAAGAAAGCTCAGCTGCTTTTTTGCCTTTGACCTTCACCCGGCCGATTTATGATTTACGGCTCGGGATTGATAAAATTTCCGAAAAATGGTCGGCTTTTTTAAATGCACCTCTGCATTTTCATACCCGTTCTCACCTGACCTCACTATTCGGAAATTTACCGGAAGTTTCGGATGAAGTATGGATTAATGGGAGCGTTATTCCGGATGCTTCATTGGCAGAGGCGATTCGTTGGCTCAATCCCGGTACTGCATTATATTCTACCGGAGGCGTGCTTCTGTCTGCTAGAACGCATCTGTCCAACCGAGAGCCAAGATATCTTACGCCTCAGGTGTTTGAAGGATTGGAGGTTTTGACTTATCAGTCCGAGGTTGTTGTGCTTCAGGATCTATCAGATATTTTCCGTTTGAATGGCGCTATGATTCGTGCCGATTTTCCAAGAATTACAAAAGGTCGGATGTCGGCCATGTTGGAGGATAAACATACCATCGTTTATAAACCTGAACAGGTATTTATTGAGCCGGGCGTGAAAATTCGGGCAGCCATACTGAACGCTGAAGATGGGCCAATTTACATTGGTGCAGGTGCTGAAATTCAGGAAGGCGCCATTGTGCATGGGGCGCACGCCTTACTGGAAAAATCCGTCGTGAATATGGGGGCCAAGTTAAGAGGGGATTCTACCATCGGGCCGTATTGTAAAGTCGGGGGAGAGGTCTCCAATTCGGTGTTACACAGTTATTCCAACAAAGGTCATGATGGATTTTTGGGAAATTCCGTCATCGGTTCCTGGTGCAATCTGGGGGCTGATACCAATAATTCCAATCTTAAAAATAATTATGCCTCTGTCAAACTTTGGCATTATCCAACCAAAAGATTCCGGGACACCGGGCTGATGTTCTGTGGTTTAATCATGGGGGATCACAGTAAATGTGGTATTAATACCATGTTCAATACCGGTACAGTCGTAGGCGTAGGATGTAATGTTTTCGGGGATGGTTTTCCCCGAAATGTGATTCCGGATTTTTCCTGGGGTGGCGCCTCCGGGTTTACCACGCACGCCCTGCCTAAGGTTTTCGAGACAGCTGAAAAAGTGATGGAAAGACGAGGCCTCCAATTGGACGACGCCAATCGCAATATGTTGGAATGGGTGTTTCAGGAAACGGTTACCCCAAAAACTTAAGCCCTTCTAACAGGCATGAGCACTTATAAGACCGGAGGATTGTCAATCGGTTAGGTGTTAACTATGCTAAAGTGTAAATCCTACTGTCGAAGGAATTCCACTGGATGTTTTTGTGTTCGGTTAAGCCCTTAATCCTTGGGGACAATTTATGTTTAAATCATAACCATTAAGGAATAGGGAAAAACAGAATTTGAGGCAGATGCAGGATGTGTTTTTAGCATTCTTCTAATTGCCAATACCCCAATTTTTCGCCTCAATGGGTTACCTCATTCCTTACTTTAAAAGTATAGGACTTATGGAGGAAAAAACTAAGAAGGGAAATACTCGCAGCCGCTACAAATCGAGAGATTCCGGATTCTAATCCGAAATGGTCTTCGAGGAATCGCATCATCACATAGTTTAGAATAAAGATGATGATGGTGACGTGAATAAAGCGAAAGAATTGAGTTCTTCCACGAAGAAAGGAACTCTTAAAAACGAAATATTTACTGATGCTAAAATTAACAACCAACCCAACGGAAAAACTAATGAGTAGTGAAGGTACACGAGGGGTAATCATCCAGGTGCCCAAGGGAAATTCTTTCTCTGCGAAGAGAAAATAATAGCAAATCAGATAGGTGATTTGATCCATAAGAAAACCACTACCAGCTGCCACACCGTACCTAAATAACTGACCCTCATATATTTTTCGGAGCAGGAGGTATTTTTCTGTGCTATCAGAGTTTGACATGAAGTACAAAAATACCAATCAGTCCCATATTTCCCGCATGGATTTTATGACACCAATCCGAATGAGGAACATTCCATACATTCTTTTGAGGTCATCTGCCTTTGGGAATGCCAGGCAAGCAGCCCTATATTCTTTAAGGGCATCAATGAATAATTTATGTTGCTCATACACTGCCGCTTTCATAATATGGCGAGTGGCAATATCTATTCCCTGTAAGTCATCAATTTTCTGAATTTCTTCCTGCACAAACAAGGCAATTTCCTCCCTAACCCAAGTCAGACAGATTTCATCGGAACGACTATCCGATAGGTTTTCGGCTTCAACGGACCAGAAATAACACACGCCTTTCTGAAGATTAAATTCTGAAAGATTCAAGCTCAGACTGGTATCTTGAACACTTTTCTTGACAATAACCTGATTAAATCGGTCCGTTAAAAAAACAAGGTAGGTTTTTGTGTTTTGATAGGGTCTCCAGGTTAACTGAATATTGGGATTGATGAAATCGGTAGGGATAGGGAAGACCGCTTTTACGCGATTGGCAGATGCGCGGGTTAATTTTGGCAGTATAGGTAGGTCGTAATTATTCGTGGAAGTTGAATGAAAATAGTCTGCATATTGAGCGCACATCCATTTCATTTGAGGAAAAACGCCTAAAGTATCTCTGATAATTTTTTCGTTTTTACGCGTGATACGCAAGACGGTGCCTTCAGAATTACAAAAGAGGGTAATATTTTCCGGCGCAGATAAGTCTTGCACTGTTGGCTCCTTTGATAGGAATAAATGATAGCTCTGGGCGGAAATCTGCCGGGTTAAAAAGAGGCCCAGGAATAGAGCGCAGAAGGCCGCATACGTAACACCTTTCTGCCATGAATAAAGCAGGCGTTTGATTGTAAAGGCGATATAACAGGCCGATGATTTCATTTAATCTATTTACGTAATCAAAGACAATTAGGTGCCATTGAGAATAAAACCTCCCCAATAATAAGGCTCCGGATATTTCTTTCGTATTTCCTGGATGGCGTTTTTCAGCGCCTCTGCATGGGACTGACCTTCCAGGAAATTTTGGTAAAAATACAACATTACCTCGGATGTAACGGCATCGGAGATATCCCACAAGGTCATAATGATGCTTTTGGCACCTGCAATACGGAATCCTCTTTGCAAACCGAGCAATCCTTCTCCAGACTGCACCTCCCCTAATCCGGTTTCACAGGCACTCAGAACAACCAGATCCGTAGAAGAGAGATCCATACTTACCACTTCGTATGCCGTTAGAATCCCATCTTCGGCTTCATCCGGACTGGTATAATATCCGGCGAGAGCAGAAGCGGAGCCGGTAAGTAATAGACCGGATCTCAGCATAGGATTTTTTGCAAGCCAGGAACCTTTTATACCGGATAGGTCCGCGTGCTCGGTATCTGAAATGAAATAGCCATGGGTTGCCAAATGTAACAAAGCCGGACTTTTGCAATTTCTAACATTCTGCTCTGTTGCATACATGCCCAGGAGCGTAGTGCATTTCCAGTTCTTTGAAGTTAGCAGGGTCTCGATATTTTTGACTTCTGCCTCTGTACCCGGAAGTAGGGGAAGACTTTCAAGAGGATTGGTCCGGGTAAGCGTATTGCGGTCTAGATAAAAATCAGGATTTCCAACCAGTAGTGCATTCTTCTGTGTTGAGGATTGAGAAATGCGGTTAATGGCAGGATCCAGGTTGTGGATTTCCCTGAGATTACCTACTCGGAGAATTTGCAGCGTTTCACCCAGTGATTTTTTTTCAGGGGTTTGAAAGGTTTCGGGATTAATAAAATGATAAACGCCATCGGGGCAAATGTAAACTTTACTTACTTGATTTAAAGAAGATAGCAGGGGCGCCCAGTAGGACTCAAAGGAATAAGGGTCCTCTATTTTATTCAAAATGGATCGACGATAATTAATAAGAGAGGCAGTTTCTGCCTTATAGGCGTCGCCTAATGGGATTAGCACAGGTGCTGAGATGTCAGGTCTCAAGACTATAGCAACATAGTCCCCTGAATCTTTCCGAAAGGCATCTTTTCGGGTTCTGAGAATTTCAATAGCCGCCTCACCGGGTAGAAGGGATTTTTGAATGGACTTCCAATTTGGTTTTTCCTCATTCAGTAAAGAATATGCCAAAGTTGATTTTTTGCTTAAGTCCTTTTCAAGATTGGCAATGCTTTCCTGCAGTTTAAGTAATTCGTTCCGTGATGCAGCAATGCCATTATCCTGGCTGATTTGCATTCTGGCCAATTGTCCGGATTGGTCTGACCATTCCTCAAAGGTGTTTAATAGCTCTGGATTTCCGCTTCTTGCAATATGGGCTTTTATTAAGGCAGATTCATGGAGCAGGAGTCCTTTCGCTTCTAGTTGAAAGTTTAGAAGTTGTTCCGTTAGTTCTGCTTGGGATAAGCTATTTTCTGAAACAAAGTTTCCAAATACTTGCAAATAGGGTTGAAGCTTTGTGTAATATCTGGCTCTTTCAATTTCGCTCATCCCCGAAAAATATTTTTTTGAGAGGTTCAGATATTGGGCAATGCTTTCTGAAAATAAAACTTTGGATTCCTGTATTCTTCCTTGCTTCCAGATGGCAAGGGCCAATTGCATTTGATTGATTAAAATATCCGGATGTTGGGGATGCAATAATTCAGTTTGTATAACGAGCGCCCGGTTTAACCAGTTTTCAGCTTCTGCCCAGTTTTGCTGTTCCAGGTGAATCATGCCATTGAGATATCGCACTTCACAGAGTAAGGGCTTAAAGGATTCTGCCTCTTTTTCAAGTCTGGAGCTACTCTGAATCAATAAAACCTGAGCCGGGATATACGCTTTTTCATCCTTTAGCAAGAGTGCCAATCGCATTTCAGTTTTACTGATTACCGCGGGATTCGCATCCTTATTGGATTTAAGAATATTCAGCGCATCCCTTAAACTTTCGACTGCTTCCTTTCTTTTGCCCTGAATAAATTGAATATAAGCCCAGTCAGATAGATGACGCGCATAAGATGGGTGTTGAATCCCCAGTCGGTCTTTAGAGATTTTTACGGCCTGTTCTATGTACCCCCCTGCTTCTTCTATTCTGCCAAGTGCCAATAAAATTTCTGCATGTAAACGAAGGGATTCCGAATAAGCGGGATGGAAATCTCCTGCAACATAGGCCATGATTTCTTTAGCGCGTTGGCTTTGTTTCTCTGCCTGAGTATAATAGCCTAGCTGAAAATTTATCCTTGCCAGACCGGATAACGCCTCTGCAAAGGGTACATAGTCTTCCCCTTGATAGGCTTTGAACAAATCCAGCGCTTTGAGTAAATTCTCTGATGCTGCATAATACTTGCCTTGGGAAGTCAGACACAGGCCTTTTCGGGTCAGACATTCTGCATAGGCCACTTGGTTTCGTTTTTGATAAACATCCGGCAGTCGCCCACGAAAAGGCATCGAAAGAAAAATTTCGGAGGCTGTGTTGATTTCGTTTAAGGCTAACCCATAGTCCCCTCTTAATTGACTGGACCTGGACTTTTCCTTAAATACCAAGCCCTCATAATATCGGTCATACCCTTTAAAGTTCTTACAGAGCGCTTGAGCCAGACTTAACAAGCTGTCACATGAGGAATATCTACCTTGAAGGGAGTAAACTCGTGCCAGGCGAATTAAGGCATATGGTATTTCAAATTGAGTTGATTCAGCCTGTTTTAATCGTTCTTGTTGATATCCTATAATAGGCTTAAGGTATTTTTCTGCTTCTTCATATCGTGCCACCAGCGTGAATAATTCAGCGGTCTCATCCATAGTTTGACAGTACACCGGGTGTAGGGTTGAGAGTTGCACGCGAAAAATATCCAGAGCTTTAAGAAAGTAGGGTTGTGCTTTATTGTATTTGCCAATGAAGGCATTGGCATACCCTAATCGGTAAAGGGCTTTTCCATATTCGACCGATTGCCATCCTGTTTTGTCTTCCCAAATTTGGGCTGATTTATTTAGGTGAAGCATGGCATCTTTGAACCTGCCGATTTTTAAAAGGAATAATCCCTTTTCGCCTAAGATCCAGGCATACACCGCGTGTTCTTTTCCCAGCGATTTGCGGGTAAGCAGGGAGGCTTGTTCATAATATTTTTCGGCAGATGCAGAATCCCCTGACGCATAGTAAACATTTAATAGACTGGCATAGGAGTAAACATATAAATCAGGTAATTCAACCATCACCTCTTCGTATCTAAATCGAGTTTTTTCTGCTAAGTCGAGGGCAGATTTGAAATCTCCCAAGCGGCAATAGAGGTCGGCGGCAAGTCGCGACGCCTCCACCAGATTAGGCTCTTCTGTTTTGAGAAAGGTCATTAGGTCATTTAATATAAGGAATGCTTGCTGAAACCTTCCTGTCTCTGCGAATAGTTTCGCTTTATGAAACAACCCTTCTCTGTAGGCTGCGTCATTCAGACTTGAATTCTTGAGAAGCAGGGGCAGATGCTCATTTAAAATACTTTCAGCCACTTCATATTCTCCCCGACAGGTTTTAATGCATGCAAGTAAAATGGTTGTCTGACTTATCGTCTCTTTTGGAGCAGCTATTGAGTCTTTATAAATTTTGTTGGCTCGGCTAAGCCAATTTTCAGATTCTGCAAGACTGCCACTTTTCCAGAGGATGATACCGCCTTCTTTTAAGAGGTTTGCTAAAAGAATATGATCTCTTTCTTTCAAGGTGTCAATACTTGCAAACGCGAGACGGACATATTCCTTCGCCTGGGGGTAGTAATGGTATCGATAATAAAATTGACCAAGTTGGAGCAAGACCTGGCTGATTTGTTCGATTCCATTTACATGGGTGACCTGCTGTCTCGCGGCGATAAGGGCATTTTGATAGGCAATGGAGGCCTCCATGGCCTGAAAAAGACCTTCATGCGCTTTTGCTTTTATTTCATATGTTTTGCAATGTTCAGGTGTTTGGGTTGTTTGATGGGCGCTGTCTGAATTAAGAATTTCCCTGACCTTAATGAGTGCTTCCTCGTATTTTTTTTGATTTAGGAGGTTAGTCGCCTTATCAAGCTCAGTATTTTTCTTTTGTGCGAAAACACCTGAAGCAGAAAGTATAATAAGGGTACATAGGAATCTCAAACAATAGGATTGAACCATATAATCAGGTTTTTTTTTGAATTGGTTATCAAATAAAGACAAATATAGGGGGTTGGTAAGCAACTCTACACCAATTGGACGGATTGATTGCTTTTGTGATAAATTAACTCATTGAAAAGCAATACTCTCCAATCAATCTTTAATATTTCCGTGGATTCCGTGCTGAACTATATTATTTTGCATTGTTATGTTGATAGCGGAGAAATTGTGTAAATCTTACGGGCAAGTGAATGTCCTCAAGGACATCAGTCTGGAGGTGGCATCCGGAGAAATTGTGGCTTTGGTGGGATCGTCCGGGGCAGGTAAGAGTACTTTGTTGCAATTGCTGGGAACGCTGGATTTTCCTGATTCAGGTCAGGTTTGGTTCAATGGAAACAACATCACCCGAATGTCAGAATCTGCACAGGCCAAATTCCGGAATGAAAATCTGGGCTTTGTATTTCAATTTCACCATTTACTACCTGAGTTTTCTGCGCTCGAAAATGTTTGTATGCCGGCATGGCTGGGCGGTAAATCCAGCAAGGCGGTTAAAGACAGGGGGGCAGAACTGCTGGATCTGTTAAATCTGGGACATCGAATCAAACATTTGCCTTCCCAACTGTCGGGAGGGGAGCAGCAAAGGGTGGCTATTGCCAGAGCACTGATTAATTCACCCGCTTTAATTCTTGCAGATGAGCCTACCGGCAACCTCGATTCTGAAAATGCAGGCGAGGTCTTTACTCAGGTGGTAAATTTATCCAGGTCTCTTGGGGTTACATTTTTAATTGCGACGCATCAGGAGTATATGGCAGATGCAGCAGATCGCTGTTTGCGCATGAAAGATGGAAGGATTCATGAGATTTCCGGAAAGACCTTTTCCGGGTAGTTCCCATGAAGGCAGTAGAAGTTTTACAGCAGTTTTGGGGACATAAATCTTTCCGTCCTCTACAGGCGGAAATCGTAGAATCTGTCCTCTCGGGTAAAGATACCCTGGCCCTTTTGCCAACCGGAGGCGGGAAGTCAGTTTGCTTTCAGGTGCCCGGAATCCTGCTGGGTGGGGTAACCCTTGTTATTTCTCCTTTGATTGCCTTAATGCGGGATCAGGTAGATAATCTTAATCAAAGGCATATTCCGGCGGCAATGCTCAACAGCAGTCAGTCAGTGCAGGAACAAAATCAAATTCTTGGGCAGGCCCTTTCCGGAAAAATTCGGTTTTTATATTGTTCCCCGGAGCGGCTGAGGTCAGAAGCATTTTATCAGTGGCTTAAAAAATTGCCTGTGAGTTTACTGGCCATTGATGAAGCGCATTGTATTAGTCAATGGGGTTATGATTTTCGTCCTGCTTACCTGGAAATTGCTGCTGTTCGGGAAATGTTGCCAAGTGTGCCCTGCATTGCACTCACCGCTTCAGCTACGCCTGAGGTGATTTCGGATATTTCAATAAAAACGCGATTAAAACAGCCTCAGATTTTTAAAGGAAGTTTTCATCGCTCCAACCTTCGGTATTTTGTTTTAAACGAAAACGCCAGAGAGGAAAAAATGTTGGAGGTAATCCGTAAAATTGGGGGAAGTGGCATTGTCTATGCCAGATCCCGAAAAGGAACCGTGATGCTTGCAGAGGTTTTGTCCAGATCGGGTATTTCTGCCCAGGCTTATCATGCCGGGTTAAATCCTGCCACAAGAAATCAGATCCAACAAGATTGGATTGAAGGGAAAGTTCAGGCCATTGCAGCCACCAATGCATTTGGAATGGGAATTGATAAACCGGATGTTCGATGGGTTGTGCATTTGAGCCCGCCACCCGATATGGAAAGTTATTATCAGGAAGCTGGAAGAGGTGGAAGGGATGGCAAAACAGCATTTGCTGTTCTGATTACAAATTCCGGTGTACACGAAAAATTATTGACTCAGTCTATCACGGCCCTGCCCGGTTGGGAGGAGGTACAAAAGGTTTGTGGATTTATCTGGGGACAGATGCGAATCACGGCCAACCGGGCTTTATATTTTAATGCATTGGAAGCAGGTCGCGCCTGTGGTGTATCCGTTCTAATGGTAAAAAAAATCTTGTCCTTACTGGAGCGTGAGGATTACATCAAAATTCAAGAGGCAGATCCGGAGCATGGACAAATTCGATTTAAAGTGAACCCGGAGGATTTTCGTTACGCCATGGACCATCGAAAAGACGGAGATGTTTTTGAAATGCTGTTGAGAGAATTGGGTGGGGCCGCCTTTCGGGATTACCTCGATGCGGATTTAAGGAAATGGGCACAAAAACGCAATTTGGCATTGCCGGTTTTGATTGAAAGTCTGAATGCGGTGCATAGAAGTGGGTTTATAGATTTTTCATGGTCCGGAGAGTTGCCCATTGTATTCGTTCAGCGGGATATTCCGCCACATGCGCCGGAAGAAATGCATTGGAAGGCGCATTTGAATTTACAGGCAAAGGCTGCAGAGCGGATGCGGTTCATGGTGGAATATGCGCAGGAGACAAAGGTGTGTCGAACACAATTGATTTGTCAGTATTTTGGGGAAAGTGAGCTGAAGCCGTGTGGGGTATGTGATATATGCAGCGGTCGGCATTCAAATGAGGTGAATCCGGAGATGCTCACAAAATTGTCAAAGGAACTTAAAGGTTTAATCCCGCCCGAGGGTGTGGGAATGGGATTGTTAAAGGATAAAATTCGTTCGATCCACCCCGGGGTGCGGGTGCGGGCATTAAGGATGCTTGCAGAATGGGGGAAGATTCGAATAGAGGGAGAGCAGGTTTTCAGGGTGGGGGAGTAACTATGAAAATTTCTTAACTTTGTGTCTCTACAAACCATACCATTCATACTTATGAAGATCAAATTCAATACCCTCGTTCCGGTTCTGCTTTTGCTGTGTTCCGGTTTGTCCCTTAATGCGCAAAAATTTGCGGCAGATTACCTTCGCGGCGGCATCTCTGATGGAAACCTCCTCCTCGGAAAATACCTGACCCCCTTTGGAAATTCCATTGGCGCAGGAATGAACAATGGCTGGTACAATACCGCTGAAACGCATAAAAAATTGGGCTTTAGTCTTATGTTAAACACCAATTTGACTTTTATCCCGGTGGAAGACCAGACCTTTGATGTTTCTAAATTAAATCTTCAGCGCCTCACCCTTCAAGATCCCAATAATACCATTGCGCCCACTGTATTCGGGGATAACCAGGATGGTCCCGGTCTTCAGGTGATGGTGGATGATCCCACAAAGGCCGGGCAAGATAAAGACCTTCAATTAACGCGTTTTAATTCCCCCAAAGGGATTGGCGTTCCAATGATGCCTTCCTTTATGGTTCAGGGTGCTGTTGGTCTTCCTAAAAATACCGAAATCATGGTTCGTTATCTTCCTACGATTTCTGTTCCCGGTGTAAATGGCAAAATGGGCCTTTATGGATTAGGGTTCAAACATGACCTCAAGCAATGGATTCCTTTCGTTAGTAAATTGCCTTTAGATCTTGCCGTTATGGCCGGCTACACCCGCATTAACACAGCGACCGACATAAACCTTCAGCCGGGAACAGGTGGGGTAGGAGCAGGTGCTTCGGGTTCTTTTGACAATCAGGAAATGGTTTTCAATGTGAATGCATTGACTGCTAACCTTATATTCTCCAAAAAAATCGCCATGTTTACGCCCCATATTAGTGTTGGTTATAACAACAGTCGTTCTCGTCTGAGAGTCAATGGTAGTTTCCCAATTGCTGCCGGTGTTGTAACAGACCCCAATAGTCCGGACTACACGAAAAAGGTTTACGAAAAAATTGAAAATCCGATTGATGTGAAGTTTGAGAATGTAGGGGATTTCCGGATCAACGCGGGATTCCGATTTAAGATGTTCGGGGTGTTGTGTTTGGCAATGGATTATACCCTTGCCAAATATTCTACCTTCACCCTTGGTTTAGGGGTATCGGTAAGATAATTATACCGCTAATCCTAAGTAAAAAGCCAGACTGTAAACAGTCTGGCTTTTTTATTGGCTTTATGGAATTGAATTACTTTCCTTGAAACATCCCAATTGGGTGATCTGTAATTTTTCCGGAATGAAGTTCTAAGGTACGTGCAGGATATTCCCCTATGAGATGGTGATTATGTGTGGCCATTAATACGGCTGTGCCATTGAGGTTGATGCGCATCAGAATTTCCATAATGGCTCTCGTGGCCTCTGGGTCCAAATTACCTGTTGGCTCATCCGCCAAAAGCAGAATCGGATCATTAACCAGGGCACGCGCAATGGCAACTCTTTGCTGCTCTCCTCCGGAAAGTTGATGGGGAAGAGCCGACGCTCTGCCGGATAATCCAACCTGCATCAAAAGTTCTGAGGCACGGGTCTTCATCTTTTGAGTGTCTTTCCAGCCGGTTGCTTGCATGACAAACAAAATATTTTCTGTGACAGAACGGTCCGGGAGCAGTTGAAAATCCTGAAATATTATGCCGAGTTGCCTTCTCAAATAAGGAATTTCTTTTTTGGGAAGGGGACTGGTCTGAAATTTTCCAACGGTGATACTCCCTGAAGTGGCCGACATATCGGCATAGAGGAGCTTGAGTAAAGAACTTTTACCGGAGCCGGTAGAACCTACCAAATAAACAAACTCCCCGGGTTGAAGGGTAAAACTGACTTGCTCCAGAATGGAGTGTGTCCCATACCCGGCATCAACCCTATCAAAATGTATAATTGTATTGTCCAAGAAATGTTAACTATAGTGTGAAAGGCGTGATTTTCCCGAAAGGCATTTCTGCGATACAACGATCCAAGGCTTCCTGATAAGGACTCAAATCCAGACTTTTTACCGTTTTTTCATTTCGTCCCGGTCTAAAATATCCTATCAGCGTAAAATCGGTATCACGGATTTGAACATAATCCGGAATTTTGGCTTTACCTTTAATTTTTATCAAATAAATGATTTTCGACGCGTCGTCTGACATGGATTGGTAAAATTGGAATGGATACTATGCAAATTTGTCAATATTTCTTCAAAAAATTGGTTTCTACTCACAATTATTTTAATTTCGTCCCTTGAAGTCAATCTAAAAATATTTACGTAAAGCCCGAAAATATGAGAAACAGTTCTATTCTTTTTATTCTCTCTGCCCTCGTGGTTGGCGTGTTCTTTACTTCTTGTAAGAAGTTTCAGGGCCCGTCTACCGTCATGACAAACCCTAATCCATTGGAGGTTCATGGAGACAGCATTGAATACACCACCAAAGTAAAAATTGCCCCCAAGTCAGGCATGAAAAAGAAAGGTGTTTACACAGGTACGCCGGCTCTGAAGAATGGTGCTGAATCTTTCAAAACCGAGAACATCGTGATACAAGGTGCCCAAAATCCTAACATCAAGAAACAAGGTGCTGAAGTATCTAAGCGTTACAAACTCGCTTATTCTGATAAAATGAATGGTGGTTCCGTAAGAATGGACAATACCTATCAGAAAAATGCTAAAAAACCAAACAAGGTTAAAGATGTAAATGATTCTGAAAATATGGCTAAATGCTGTATTACAACTTCACGATTGGTTTGGGATGCCGAATATTATATTCTGACCTCTAAAGACAGAAATGAATATCGTAAAGTGGTGCCCTTACGCCTTGAGGCTAAATTTAATTTCCCTAAAAATATTGATAAAATTCAGTCTGATGACTACAATAAATCCGATATCGTTTCCATCGGGGAGTTCATCAACAAGCGTTTACCTGCAACTAAAATTACCATTGTGGGTTTTGCTTCTCCAGAAGGTTTATTGAAGCGCAACGTGGAGTTGTCCGTAAATCGTTCTAAAGAAGTACAAAAATGGTTGGTTGAGCAGTTGAAAAAAGCAGGTTACACTCAGTATTTGGATTCAACTTTCTTCGCAATCTCCACTACCTCTGAAGACTGGGATGGTTTCAAACAAAATGTAAAAAGTAGCCCTAAATTTGGTGAGTACGCAAGTCAGATTTTTGAAATTGTTTCCAGTGGTATCACGGAAGATGAAAAAGAATCTAAAATTATGGCTCTCGTTGGCGGTGCCAGAAATCCTGAAGTAGAAGCTTTGTTAGCGCCGCTTCGTCGTGCGACTATCGTAATGGAAGGTCAGGAACCTCGCCGCACGGATGCTCAAATTGATTCAATTGCGAATGCATTTGTTGCCGGTAAAGTTTCTGGTAACATCAAAGATATTCTTGAAAAAGAAGAGTGGTTATATGCCATCGGTCGCATGGACAATTGGAAAAACAAAAAAGCGCACTTAGCTGCTTTCGTTCAGGCCTATCCATCTGACTACCGTGGACTTAATGACTACGGCGCTATTCTTGCCTCCGAAGGTAATATGGATGAAGGTATGAAAAACCTTGAGTCTGCCGCAAGCAACAAAAGAGGGGATAATGCCGTATTGAATAATACCGGTATCATTCAAAGACTCAAAGGTAAAAAAGCCGATGCCCGTCGTTCTTTTGAATCTTCACTTTCAGCTCAAAACACCGGAGAGGCTTCTTTCAATCTTGGTGTTGTTCTTGCCAGCCAGGCTGCTTATGCTCAGGCAATCGATCGCTTTAATACGGCTCGTACCCTCAAAGGCGCTGAATACAATGTAGGTCTTTGCAAATTGATGATGGATGATAAGTCCGGCGCTCGCGCTGCCTTGGAATCCTCTGCTAAAGCTTATCCTGAATATACCCAAGGTTATTATATGCTGGCAGTAACAGGCGTTCGTATGAATGACAAAGACCTTTGGACTTTAAATTTGAAAAAAGCCGTAGACGGTAACCGTCGTTTCTCTGATATGGCTAAGTCAGACCTCGAATTCGATAAGGTTCGCGAAACCTCAGAGTTTAAGGCTATCGTAAAATAAATTGTTGATTAATTGAACATAAATAAAAGAGCCTCCTTTGTGGAGGCTTTTTTATTTATAACCCGATAAATGAGTTAATTTGGGTTCTATTTAATTGTGCGCTTATGTACCTAACCTTTTCGGACTGGATTGTCATTGCGGTTTATTTTATTTTAACCCTCGTTATTGGGCTTTCCTTTACCAGAAGTAGTGGAAAGAATCTGGAGTCCTTCATTTTGGGAGGAAGAAATCTGCCTTGGTGGGTTGCCGGGTTTTCTATGGTGGCTACAACTTTTGCTGCAGATACCCCGCTTGCCGTTACCGAATTGGTTGTGAAACATGGAATCTCCGGTAATTGGTTATGGTGGAATATGCTGGCAGGAGGCATGATGACAGTATTCTTTTTTGCTACTCTATGGAGACGAGCCGGCGTTTTGACAGAGCCCGAATTGATTACTTTAAGATACAGCGGTGCGCCGGCAAGGTTTCTCAGAACCTTTCGAAGTGTGTATCTTGGATTATTTATGAATGTTCTCATAATGGGTTGGGTAAACCTTGCCTTTATGAGTATCCTGGAGGTATTCTTTGGCTGTTCCTGGTCCGAACAAATTTTATGGACTGCGCTTGTCATGGGGATTACCACCCTATACACTTCCTTATCCGGTCTTAAAGGCGTAGCTTATACAGATTTGATTCAGTTTTTGATTGCGATGGCGGGTTGTATCGTTCTGGCCTGGTTTGTTTTGGATGCCCCACAGATTGGGGGCTTGTCCGGCCTCGTATCCCAATTGCCAAAAACTTCTCTAAACTTTTTTCCTGAAATTCGTTCAGTCTCCTCTGCCGGAGGCATGCTAACGCTTTCATTTGGTGCTTTCTTTTGTTTTGTCGCTATCCAATGGTGGGCCAGTTGGTATCCTGGAGCTGAGCCGGGTGGGGGAGGTTATGTTGCACAACGCATGATGAGTACCCGGACAGAAAAAGGGGCTTTCCTTTCCGTTTTGTTATTTCAGGTAGCTCATTATTGTTTAAGGCCCTGGCCATGGATTTTGGTGGCTCTATCAACGATTGTTTTGTATCCAGATCTTCCTCCGGGGCAAGAAAGATTGGGATTTGTGATGGCCATGCGAGATTATCTTCCGGCAGGCTTCAGAGGGTTGTTATTGGCTGCATTTCTGGGGGCTTATATGAGTACTCTGTCCACTCAGTTAAATTGGGGCGCCGGCTACATCGTGAATGATGCCTTTCGGGGTTGGCTTGGTGCAAGCCCCTCTCACCAGGTATGGGTAAGCCGTATCACGGTCGTGGTTCTAATGGCTTTGTCATTGATCGTAACCTTATTTATTACCTCTATCACAGATGTGTGGGAATTCTTATTGCAAACCGGTGCCGGATTGGGGCTCGTTTTGATGTTGAGATGGTATTGGTGGCGTATCAATGTGTGGTCTGAAATTGTTGCAACGGTTGCACCTTTTGTCGCCTGGCCTTTGGCAGGCCTTTTCGGATTGGACGAGTTCTATTCCCGCTATTTGCTGACGGTGAGTTTTACGACCATCTGTTGGGTATTGGCAACCTTTCTGACAAAGCCGGAACCGGAAGAATGCTTGGATGGTTTTTATGCGAAAGTTCGGCCTGAAGGCTTTTGGAGTCCGGTACGCCAGAGGTTAGTTGGCCAGTCAGGTGCGCAGATTCCATGGCAAAAGTTCTTTGCATGGATTAGTGCCGTTGTGGTAACCTTTAGTGCGCTCTTTGGCGTCGGAAGTTGGCTTCTGGGCCGAGGGGATGAGGCTATAGTTTGGGGCCTTATCGGTTTGGGAGCTCTTGTATTGGCATTATACGCCCTTCGGGGAACCCTAAAAGACATATGAATATTCTTCCTTGCTGCAAGGTGTACCTTTGTAGGGAAATGTTGGGACGATATTTCTATTTTATTTTGTTTTTCCTTGGCGGGATGACCGGGTTATGTGCCCAGGTCTTTGAATTGGATTCGGCCAAAGCTGCCTACTATCACGGTGATTTAGGCAAAGCCAGGTCCTTTATTGATATGGCTTACCGTAATCGGGTGTTTGCCGGAAGCTCTGAAATGTACTTATATCGTGGATTGGTCTATTTCTATTTGTCATACAATGAAAAGACCCGGTCTATTGAACCTGAGGCCAGCTTGATTGCTTATGCTGCCTTTATGAAATCCATGGAGTTGGATACCTCTGCCTCTCGTCGAGAACAGGTGTTAAATTTTTTGGTTAATCTCGCCTTTACCTGCCATGATTTTGGGGTGGACCTATACAAAGCACGCAAGTTTGAATTAGCATGGCGAAATTTTGAAACTGTGTTAAAAATCATTCCTTTAGATGAACATGGTATTCTCTATAAAAATCAGTTATACCCGGATAAAGAACGGCTATTGGCTGCCTATGCCGCTCAGCAGGCCGGCAAGTACCCTGAAGCCGTTGCGCATTATCGATATTTTATAGACAAGGAAGTTCAGGATCCTCAATTTTATCAATCCGCAGGAGCCTTATTTTTTATGACAAAAGATACCATTGCAGCTCTGGATGCCTTGGCCAAAGGCAGAGGCATGTATCCCAATGATAAGGCCTTGAGGTTACAGGAAATTCAGATTTATCTGATGCTGGACAACGATTATAAAAAATTAGATAAGCTTACCGAAATGATCGGGGTCGAGCCTGGCATTCCCAAATGGTTCATGGCCAGAGCCAGAATTTATGAGAAGTTGAATCAAGATGAAAAAGCAGAACAGGATTTCTTAAAGGTGATAGAACTCAATACCGATAGTGTCAAGCAGGCGGCCTTTGCCCTCGGGGTAATGTATTTTGAACAGACCCTGCCTTTTGAGAAAGTCAAAAATAATACAAACCCCAAGGATGCTTACAAATATCGTCCCTTAAAGCAGAAAGTGGATGATATGTTTTTGAAGTCAGTCAGAATGTTCAATAAGAATCTGGAATACGGTGATACCAGTGAAGCGCTGCGTTATCTCCTGGAAATTTATGATCGTCTGGGCTATACCTTCCAAAAAGAAGGGATACAGGACAGGATCAGAAAATTAGGGGCGGGGTTGTAATTGGTTTGGCGGTAGAGGCGCGATGCATCGCACCTCTACCGCATCGCGCCTCTACCAACCATATCGCGCATCTACCGCGTATAAGAAGGCCTGAGGTGATAATTAGACTCTTTCTAAAATTTATAAAGGATGAAAATTATCCTAAGCAGTTACACACTCTCTTAGGAAATTTAATCTCTCAACCGTTTCCCCGTCAAATGTAAAAACAAGTCTTCTAGAGAAGCTTTCCTAATGTACAATTCATGTAGGTTAAATTCTGCATCAGCCTCCTGTTCGGTGGCGATGAGGGCTCTGAGGGTCTCTGTCAGATTTTTGGTGGAGATTTCCAGCTTGTTTCCTTCCTGACGGATTTCGGTGACTGCGGGGAAAGTTCTTTCTTTCCAAGTGCTTCCATTCAACCCAACGGTGATAAAGGCTTCCGATGGCAGGGTACGGATTAATTCCGCCGGAGTGCCTGTCATCTTGATTTCTCCGGCATCCATTATGGCTAGGCGGTCACAGATTTGTTCTGCCTCATCCATGTAATGGGTGGTGAGGATGACGGTTTTGCCTCTTCTCTTTAGATCCAAAATGATGTCCCAGATATTGCGTCTGGCCTGGGGGTCGAGTCCTGTTGTGGGCTCATCCAGAAATACCAGTTCCGGGTCATGTACGAGAGCTAGGGCTATGGCCAGTCTTTGCTTTTGTCCTCCACTGAGGGTCTTGACTAATGCCTTCCGTTTTTCAACCAGGGCAACCAGGGTTAAAAGATCTTCCGTGGGTTGACTTTCGGGATAATAACTCTTAAATAAATCCAGTGCTTCTTCCACTCGGATTTTTTCATACAGAGCTGTGGATTGTAATTGTATGCCGGTAAAGAGGCGAATTTCCCGATTATTGGGGTTTTGTTCAAAGCCTTTGATACGAACGATCCCGGAATCTGGCTTTTGTAAACCCTCCAACATTTCCATGGTGGTGGTTTTTCCGGCTCCGTTTGGTCCAAGCAGACCAAAGATTTCACCGGGAAATATTTCCAGACTCACCCCATTTACAGCAAGGACTTGCTTGAATTGTTTACGAATGTTCTCTACAACTAGGATGGGTTCTGCTCTCACACTGTAAAATTTGGATGTTGAATAAAATGTCTGGCCAGGACCAGGTCTTCCGGCGTGGTGATTTTTAAATTCCGATAACTTCCTTCCGCCAAATG
This sequence comes from Bacteroidota bacterium, assembly GCA_947459115.1. Classification (GTDB taxonomy): domain Bacteria; phylum Bacteroidota; class Bacteroidia; order J057; family RFSG01; genus CANHCC01. Next base: position 29,053 of record CANHCC010000008.1, read on the forward strand.
AATTTCTGCCCCAAAAAATTCCGCAAGACTCGCCTCATCGGTGTATTCATCATGTGGGCGATTTTCCATCCAGGCATAGAGTTCGGAAAGCCGGAAGGTTTGTGGGGTCTGCACGGCATAATAATGGGCGCGGTTCACGGCTTGTGAACCACCTTCCGGATTTTTCTTGCGCAGGGAGTCTTTCACCGAAACACAGCTCACTGCATTCCCTTTTAAGGCCGCAAGGGCATAATTTCTGGTCAACAAGGCTTCATCTGCAAAAGGTCTTACTGCATCCTGTATTCCAATCCACACATCTTCTCCTCCGAGGGCCTGTTGGATTGACTGTAATCCATTCCATACCGATACGGTTCGGGTAGCACCCCCTTTTGCCAACAGGATTCTCGAAACCAGAGCCTCTGGTAAATGCTGACGAAGAATATCTTGTAATTCTCCCATGGCTTCGGGATAAATCACAATCGCGACGATTATTTCCGGATCAAACCGGAGAAAACAATTCAGGGTATGAATTATAACCGGCTGATGGTCTAATGATAAAAATTGTTTCGGGCGGGTGGTGCCCATGCGGGTTCCCGTCCCACCGGCAACCAATAAAACGGCTCGACGCATCAGAGAATTAACATCACATCTCCGTAACAGAAGAAGCGATATTTTTCTTTCACAGCTTCTTTGTAGGCTTTCATGAGAAGATCAAAATCCATAAAGGCCGATACCATCATCATGAGTGTGGATTTAGGCATATGGAAATTAGTTAGCATACAATTTGCGACGCTGAAATCATAGGGGGGATAAATGAATTTATCCGTCCACCCATTAGCAGGGTTCAACATACGGTTGGCAGAAACACTGGATTCAATGGCTCTCATAACGGTGGTACCTACGGCACACACTTTTTTGCGATTGCGCTTGGCTTCATTTACAACCTCTGCTGTCTTTGCCGGAATGGTAAAGTTTTCAGAGTCCATACGGTGCTTGGAAAGGTCTTCCACTTCCACCGGGCGAAAAGAACCCAAGCCGGTATGTAGAGTCAGAAATACTTCCTCTACGCCTTTCAGCTCGAGGCGCTTCATAAGCTCACGGGTAAAATGTAAGCCTGCTGTTGGAGCTGCCACCCCTCCTTTGTATTTGGCAAATACAGTTTGATAATAATCCCGATCGGCTTCTTCCACCGGGCGAGTGATATAGTCGGGAATAGGGGTTTCACCCAGATAAGCGATGGTTTTATGGAAATCTTCCTCGTTAGAGTCAAAGAGAAACCGAATGGTGCGCCCACGAGAAGTTGTATTGTCCACCACTTCTGCAACCAAATCATTGTCTCCAAAATAGAGTTTATTGCCTACCCGGATTTTACGGGCCGGATCAACTAATACATCCCAAAGTCTCGCATCTTTGTTTAGCTCCCTCAATAGGAATACTTCAATTTTGGCTCCGGTTTTTTCCTTGTTGCCATACATTCTCGCCGGAAAGACTTTTGTGTCGTTGAATATCATCACATCTC
>CANHCC010000009.1 GCA_947459115.1 Bacteroidota bacterium
AGATACCAGACCACCAAAGAATCCATCTCTGAAATTCTTGCAGGATTTCAAAGAACACCGGATAAACCCGGTTATGAAATATTTACCGTCAAAGGATGGGATTATCCCGCTCTGATCGAGACTTACCGTAAGGCCGAGAAAGTTTGTCGGGAAGAACATGTGCCGGTTCTGGTGCATGTGCAGGAAGTGACCCAGCCTCAGGGCCATTCCACTTCCGGTTCCCATGAGCGCTACAAGTCCAAAGAAAGACTGGCCTGGGAGCAGGAATACGATTGCGTTCGTAAAATGCGGGAATGGATGATTCAGGAAGGCATTTGCACAACGGAAGAATTGGATACTCTGGAAGCTGAAGAGACCAAATGGGTGAGGGAAGTTAAAAATGAAGCCTTCAAAGACTACCTCAATCCCATTAAAGAAGAAATTCGTGCGGTATGTTCCATCTTAGATCGCATCGCAACAGGTTCTGCTCAGGAAGCAAAAATTCGGGAAATTTCCGGAGAATTGTCCCGAATTTCTGAGCCCTTTCGTAAAGATATCTTTGTTGCCATTCAGAAGGTGCTTTTGGCCTCCCGAATGGATAGCAATCCCGCCATTCAGGAATTAATTGCCTGGAGAAACCGGGAGCGGGAAATCAATGAGGACCGCTACAATTCTTTTGTGTACAGCCAGTCGGCAGAAGCGGCCCTGAAAATAGCTGAAGTTCCGGCACAATTCTCGGAGGCTTCTCCTGTGGTGGATGGACGCGAAGTGCTTCAAGCCTGTTTCGATGCCGCCTTGGAAAGAGACCCTCGTGTACTTGCCTTTGGTGAGGATGTGGGACACATTGGAGATGTGAATCAGGCCTTCGCCGGCTTACAGGCCAAGTTTGGAGAACTCAGGGTTTCGGATACGGGTATCCGGGAAGTAACGATTTTGGGTCAGGGGATTGGACTCGCCATGCGGGGATTAAGACCTATCGCAGAAATTCAGTACCTCGATTATCTGCTCTATGCCTTGCAATTGATGTCGGATGATCTGGCAACCATTCAGTATAGAACGAAAGGGGGACAAAAAGCACCTTTGATTGTCAGAACCCGTGGTCATAGATTAGAGGGTATTTGGCATTCCGGCTCTCCTATGGGCATGATTATTCATGGCGTTAGAGGTATGCATGTCTGTGTGCCCCGCAATATGACTCAGGCCGCAGGGATGTACAATACTTTGCTCCAATCGGATGAGCCCGGTCTCATTGTGGAAGTTCTGAATGGTTATCGCTTGAAAGAAAGAATACCCGACAATATTTCGTCTTTTACAGTTGCTCTGGGTAAGCCGGAAGTATTGCGTCAGGGAAGTGATGTAACCGTTGTGACTTATGGTCCGAATTGTCGCTATGCTCAGGAAGCCGCTGAAAGATTGGCAGAAGTCGGTATCTCCCTCGAAATTATAGATGTGCAAACCTTGCTGCCTTTTGATATTCATCACAGCATTGTCGATTCACTAAAGAAGACCAATCGTTTGCTGGTGTTGGATGAAGATGTGCCGGGAGGTTCTTCTTCCTTCATGCTTCAGCAGATAGTGGAAGTACAAGGCGGTTATCGCTGGCTGGACTCAGAACCCAGAACATTGAGTGCCAAGGAAAATCGTCCGGCTTACGGTACGGATGGGGATTATTGGTCCAAGCCTTCTGTAGAAGATATCTTTGAGACGGTGTACGAGTTGATGCACGAAGCAGAGCCTGCCCGTTTCCCTATTTTTTATAAGTAATAAGACATGTTTTCTCTCATGGCTATTTCACCGGTGGACGGCAGGTATGCTGAACAGACCGGTGAGCTGAACCGCTATTATTCAGAATTTGCACTGTTTCAATACCGCGTCAGAGTAGAGGTAGAGTATTTATACTTTCTGGTTCATCTGGATTTACCCGGCCTCAGGCGTTTGAAGTCTATTCCGAAAGATCGGTGGGATCAGATATGGAAGATGTTTTCGCTTGAAGATGCCCAATGGATCAAGCAGTGTGAAGGCATTACCCGACATGATGTAAAAGCAGTAGAGTATTTTCTAAAGGATAAAATGAGTAAAGATTCCGTCTTTGCTCTGACGCCTGAAGAATCCGAATACATTCATTTTGGTTTAACCTCTCAGGACATTAACAATACAGCCATCCCTCTGCTGATGCAGGAGTCTTTGGAGTATGTCTTTTTTCCTTGGCTGGATAAGGTGCTGGAAAAAATTACGGAGATGTCTATTGCCTGGCAGGCGGTGCCCATGATGGCCAGAACCCACGGTCAACCGGCATCTCCAACGACTTTAGGTAAAGAAATCCGGGTGTTTGAAAATCGTCTGAAAGCAGAAAAAGACCATCTAAAAACCCTGCGTATGCCCGCCAAATTCGGGGGGGCAACCGGAAATCTGAATGCACATAAAGTTGCTTTCCCTCAAATAGATTGGCTTGCTGAATCAGATCGCTTCGTGTACGAAACACTTGGTCTGAAACGCAGCCGTGTCACTACCCAGATAGAGCATTACGACGGGTTGGCGGCATTATTCCATTCGCTCTCCAGAGTGAATACCATTCTGACAGACCTGTGTCGGGATTTCTGGACCTACATCAGCATGGAGTATTTTACCCAGAAGACAGTAGCCGGAGAGATTGGGTCCTCTGCCATGCCACATAAAGTGAATCCCATCGATTTTGAAAATGCGGAAGGTAATCTCGGGTTGGCCAATGCGCTCTTCTTGCATTTCAGCCAGAAATTGCCTGTGTCAAGACTACAGAGGGACTTAACCGATTCCACAGTATTACGAAATGTGGGCGTCCCATTTGCACATACGCTGTTGGCTTTGAAATCCTGTTTAAAGGGGCTGGACAAAGTGAGGTTGAATGAAACAAAGGTGGGTGAAGATCTGGAGGCAAACTGGGCTGTGCTGGCGGAGGCTATTCAGACTTTACTGAGACGAGAAGGTTATCCTAAGCCCTATGAAGCGTTAAAAGAATTGACCAGAGGGAATCTCTCAGTTACTCGGGAAACCTTGCATCAATTTATTCAGGGACTAACCATTTCGGATGCGGTAAAGGCAGAGATGATGCGGCTGACACCTTCGGATTATACCGGTTATGCAGAAACCCTTGCAGCCGGGGGGTGAGCCAATTTTTAATTCAATGAAACCAGAAGTGCCAATGGCTAATTTTCGGGGCAGGCTGCTCCAACCGGATCCGGTCTGGATTATGGGCATTCTAAATGTAACGCCCGACTCCTTTTCGGACGGCGGAAAGTTTATGACTCCCGATCTCGGCTTGCACCAAGCGGAGCGTCTGATTGAATCAGGGGCGCATATTTTGGATATTGGGGGGGCTTCTTCCAGGCCTGGCTCAGGATTCATCTCTCCGGAAGAAGAATGGAATCGCGTGTACCCTATTTTAAAAAGGGCCCGGAAAATCTTTCCGGAAATCCTGATTTCACTTGATACCTGGAGAGCAGAAGTTGCCCGCCTCGGACTTGAAGAAGGGGTGGATATGATCAATGATATTTCTGCGGGTAGGTGGGAGCCTGAAATCCAGCGTATCACAGCAGAGGCCGGGGCTCCTTATCTCCTGATGCACATGCAGGGCGAGCCGGAAAATATGCAGGTGAGTCCTCAATATGAGGATGTCGTTACGGAAGTTTTGGAGTGGCTGGCCTCCCGTGTTCAGGTCGCCAGAGATTCCGGTATTCTCGATGTAATGATAGACCCGGGTTTTGGTTTTGGTAAAACCTTAGAACATAATTATCGCTTGTTCAAACACCTGCCGGTTTTTGTACAAACAGGCCTTCCTGTAGCTATAGGCATTTCCAGGAAATCTATGCTAACCAAATTTCTGGAGGTAAAAAAGGAAGAAGTGGCAGAATTGTCTGCTATGATGCATTATCAGGCTTTGCAGGATGGTGCGCTGTTATTTCGGGTTCATGAGCCGGGGCCGGTGCGTCAGGCCGTTCAATTGTACCAATATTTACAATCTCTGAAATGAGTGTGCGTCTCTGGATTGTCGTGCCCACCCAAGGGGAATTGGATTTTCTGACTACGAGGATTCAGATGCCCGGTTTGAAATTTATTTCCACCGGTATCGGGATGGTGAATACTGCCTTGGGTTTGGAGAGAGCCCTTCAGAAAGAGGGAAAGCCTGACTGGATTATTCAGGCCGGCATTGCCGGTTCATGGACAGAGGCATTCCCAATTGGTTCGGTGGTTCAGGTGAGAAAAGAAATTTACGGAGAGTTGGGGGCTGAATCCCCGGAAGGGTTTAAATCTCTGGAGGTATTAGGGTTTGTGAATTTTCGCTTAGGCGATTCAGAAGTTCATAATGTTTTAGAAAATCCACATCCGGCTTTAAATGGCTTACCCCAAGCCACGGGTTTAACTGTAAATCGGGTGCATGGTATAACCCATAGCATCGAAGAGACCCGTGCATTCTGGCATCCGGAAATCGAAAGTATGGAGGGCGCAGCTTTTTTTCAGGTCTGTCTGCAGTGGGGGATTCCCTTTGCTGAAATTCGGTCCGTTTCGAATCGGGTAGAACCCCGTAATCGGGATGCCTGGAATATTCCACTTGCCTTAAATACATTGAGTGGTGCCGTCAAAGATGCTGCTGAAGGTTTATTGTTTTCCTGAATGAAAGATCAGGAAAATAGATAAGCATTGACTACCTGAGGCGTTTCTATTTCTACCTTAATATGTTCTTGCAAAGTCGTGCCTAGTTCAAGTCCGGTATAATTCGCATACAGAGGAAAAGATCTGTGACCCCTGTCAATTAGAACTGCAATTTGTACGCCGGCAGGATTTCCTTTCATTACCTCCTTCAGGGCATGATACATTGTTTTGCCGGAGTATAGGACATCATCCACAAGGATCACGATTTTATTTTCCAATTGAGTCAGGTCTAGTCCTTGCAGACGCATGCTTGTCATGTCCGGCAGGCATGCGTCCGGAATAATAGTATAAGACGACGCCTTCCACTCCTTTTGTTTATTAATCTCCGATGCAATTTCTGAAGATAAATAGTTTCCTTTTGCATCGATGCCCAGAAGAATAAGATCTTTGACCGGATAGTTCTTCTCCATGATTTCACAGGCAATTCTGCGGATTTTGGCAGATACCTGATCGGGGGTTAGAATTTGAATCCGGGTATTCACAAATTAATGCTGAAGTAAAATCCTTTGACAGGTTTGCGCCTCGTCTTGCAGGGCATAAAGAAGGTACAAGCCGGAAGGAAGGTGGGTGAGGTCTAAGGTCGTATTTCCTTGTAAGTTACCTTTCAGAAGTTCTTTGCCGGCAAGATCTGTAAGTTTATATTGCAAAGGTTGTGAAGTGGCTCTGTGGTCAACCACCTGAAGTAAACCCTGGGTTGGATTGGGAGAAACTGTGAGGTGAAAAGCCTCAGCATCCGCATCTGTTAGGGAGATAACTTGTTTATATGTGAATTCCATTTCCATGTAAACAGGTAAATGGTCTGCAGCATTATACAGGGCTGATAAAATCGGCCATGGAACAAGCGTGGTGAGGGGAGGATGTGTCAGAGAGTCGTTAAAAAGCTGGCCGTTATTGGCAACTGCCTTATAAGTATTGGGAATGTATTTTAATCGGCTTCCCTGGAGAATGGAATCAGAGGTTAGGATAAAATCAAACCGGTCATCCATACCTCCGGTAGCACCGCCGTTGAAAGCGCGCACGCGGGTACTTTGAGTGTGAACATCGGCAAAGGCCGCATTGTTATTCCATCTGCCCGGGCGATTAATCGGGTCTTTGAGTTTGGTGCTTCCGGAATCCAGAAGGGTCTGATAGCCCACCTCCTGATCGGTGTACACATTCAGGTCGCCTCCTACTAATACAAATTTAATGTGAGGTCTGGCACTCATCCAGTTTTTCAACATTTTGGTTTGTACATATCTGGAGATACTGTCGGAAGAGGAGTTTGAAGCGGTCAGATGCATACCAATTACATCTACATATTGTGTGTCTCGGTGATTACCTAGACTTGGCTCTTTGCAATACAATCGGGTGTAACCAATATAGCGTGAAGCTCCAACTGAGGTAGAGCCGGCCGTAGATATGGAATCAAACCGAACCATTCCCAATTTGTTGGTATTGTAATAAACTTGGGTTTCCGTATCAAATCCATCGATATAAGGCGTCCGAGCATAGTTCGTTCCAAGCGAAGTATTTAAAATTAAGTCTGCTCCGGATTCGTTCAATAACTCGGTTACACACAAAATATCCGGTTTCAGGTAATCGAAAATCACTTTAAAACTATCTGCTCTGTCCGCAGTGGATCCAGGGAATTTTAACAAGTTGTAATATACAACCCGAAGGGTATCTTTTTGGGCGAATAAGCCCGTGGTGGAATTTAGACCCAAAAAAAGGAGGAAGAGCTTAGAAAGGTGTTTCATCAAGTGAGTAATCAAGGGGTGCAAATGTACTAATCTTATTTGGTGCCGGGAAACTTTAAGTTCTCTTCTCCCTCCTTTGTTCCATAGGTGTCGGGCATGTTTAGATCGTCAGAATTTCGTTTGTTGCCCAGATTAAAAAATATTTGAAGAACAATGGATCCCAAAATGCCGGCAAAGAAGAGGATAAAGGGGTTGTCTAAACCAGGACTTTGAGCCCATTCAGCGGTAACAATTTCGTCTTTAGAGGCCAATTGTTCCGCCAGCCAGCTGGAAAAAAACGCTGCATTGAACAGATGTAGAAAGAATAAGGCGACCCAGATGAAACATCCGGCTTTGTACCTGAGGTTTTCTTGCTTCTGAAGAAATACCAGGTTGGTGACAAACTGCAAGGCCCATAGGGCAAAAACGGTATTGAAAATCATAAAATAGGGTTCAGTATTTTTTGTGCGGCATCTGAGACCAGTAGGGCATAATCATACCCAAACACGCATGACAAGTGAAATCTTACAGCTTCTTTTACCTCTTCCAGGTCTAGTTTGTGGCCGATTTCTTTTTGCAGGGAGGTAACCCCTTTGTCTTCAATTCCGCAAGGGATGATATGAGAAAAATAGGACAAGTCAGTGTTGACATTGAAGGCAAAGCCATGCATGGTGACCCACCTGGAACACCGAATCCCAATGGCACAAATTTTTCTGGCCTGTGCTGTTTCGGGTTCTATCCATACTCCGGTTAGACCGGGATAACGGGAAGCCGTTACACCATAATCTCTCAATGTCAGGATTATGGCTTCCTCAATATTTCTCAGGTAAATATTGATGTCTGTTGTGAATTGTTCCAGGTCAAAAATAGGATAACCGGTAATTTGTCCCGGGCCGTGATAAGTAATATCGCCTCCCCTGTTGTTAGGATAATACTCAATGCCTTTTTGGGCTAATTCCTTTTCCGACAATAAGAGGTTCTCCGGATTCCCACTCTTTCCAAGGGTATAAACCGGGGCATGCTCACAAAATAAAAGGTAGTTTTCAGGTCGTTCCTGATCTTCAATCTCGCGATCTCGATTCTGGACTTTTTGATGGACGGATTTAGCCAGAAGGGCTTCCTGAATCTCCCAGGCTCGGGCATAGGAGATCACACCCATATTTTGATACCAGACTTTGGGATTTGAATTCACACAACAAAGGTAAGGTGATTCCGAATTGAGCGGATAAATGAATAATAATTTGAAAATGAATCTTTTATTGGATTTTTTGGGGAGGAATGCCCTCTCTTTTCCCTTTGTTTAAACAGGAAAAAGTAAGATTTTCTTCTATTCATAATTACTTTTTATAATTATTTTAACACAAAGAGTGGAACCTTTTGTTTCATTTTCCCGTAAATTGCTCGTTGTTTGATGAAAATTACCCATCTTTCTGAAATCGTCCTGAGGCTATCAGAGGAAATCGGCTCACCCGCTGATCCTCTGATGTTACAAGCTGCTTTTTCTCATTCCATCGATATAGAGCCCAAAGGGAAAGGTGAAATTCAAGACCGACTCACAGAAATTGCTTCTGTAGGCGGGTTGAATCTGATAAGACGGACCTTGTCTATTGCTGAATATCGGTTCTTGTTAAATGGAAATTCTCCTCCCCACATTTTAATAAAAGAAGGTGGAGAAGTTTTATTGACCTATCGTAGAGGTGATGAATTTATCCTCCTGGGGTATCCGGGGGGAATACAGACTGTTAGGGCGCTAAGCTCTGCTCAGGATCTTGAGTTAGCAATAGGGTCTGAGGAGGCACAAATTGAAATCTTTACGGCGGTACCGGTCAGAGGATTGTTTGGTAATTCAAGGCCGGAACATCATCCCTTGTCCAAGTTCTTCAGACTCCTGATTCGGGAGCGCAAAGACATTTATTATATCCTGATTTATGCGCTTGTAGCAGGAGGCCTTTCCCTGACGCTTCCTTTAGGCGTACAAACCATTATCAATTTTGTGATGAGTGGGTCCATTATGGATACCATGATTTTGATGATGGCGGCTGTGGTGATTGGGACCTTGATAACCGGAGGTCTGCAGATTTTGCAGTTGATATTGGTGGAAACCCTTCAACAGCGTCTGTTTGCAAGAACCGCATTTGAGTTTGCCTATCGCATTCCAAGAATCAAAATGGAAAGCTTTGGGAAATATTATCCTCCGGAACTGATGAACCGCTTCTTTGATGTAGTCAATGTTCAAAAAGGGTTTGCGAAAATGTTTACGGAGTTTTCGGCTGCAATTCTACAGGCCGTTTTTGGTTTGATTTTGCTGGCGTTTTATCACCCCGTTTTCATCATATTCGACCTTTCCGTTTTAATAGTGGTCTATTTGATTTTTAGAGTACTTTTTCCCAAAGGGTTGAAACGGAATCTCGAAGAATCCACTTATAAATACAAAGCAGCTGCGTGGATCGAAGAGATGGCGCGTTCGCTTACGACTTTCAAAACAGCGGGCTATTCCAACATTGCCGTTGAGAAAATGGATTATTTCACTCAAGGCTATTTAAAAGCCAGACGGGCGCATTTTAATATTCTCAAAATACAATTCGGCAGCATGGTAATTTTTAAGACCATTGTAACCGGGACTTTATTGATTTTGGGGTCGCTTCTGGTTGTGTCAAGGGACTTAACCCTGGGGCAATTTGTGGCAGCTGAAATTGTGGTGCTTTTGATTATTTCCTCGATCGAAAAGGTGATTCTTTTTCTGGAGGTTATTTACGATACGCTAACGGGAATTGAGAAGCTGTCCGCAGTAACAGACTTGCCATTAGAGAACAGTGGTAATTTAAAACTCCCCATTCAACCGGCGGGAATTCAATTAAAAGCCAAAGGTCTATCCTTTCAGTATCCCGATTACAAAAAGCCGGTTTTTTCTAATGTTTCTTTTGAAATAAATGCCGGTGAAAAGGTTATCCTCACCGGAAGCCCGGAGTCCGGTAAAAATACTTTGTTGATGGTATTGGGTGGTACTTTGACGGGTTTTGAAGGTTACATGGCTTATAATGGGGTCTCCTTTCGGGATTTAAATCTCACAGATCTTCGGCAAAATATCGGTTTTTTTAATCGTCAAAATGATATTTTTGAAGGAACCCTGGAAGAAAATCTTTCCATCAACCAGGCCACTACAACCATCACCGAGATGTTGGAGAAATGTCATTTGGCTGGTCTGGATTCTTATTTAGATCATTTGAAAGATGGGTTTCAGACCCGTTTGCCGGCATCCGGAAAGTCCTTGAGTATTTCTATTCAAAGGAGAGTAATTATTGCGAGGGCTTTACTAGGAAATCCATCCTTGATATTAATGGATGAGGATTTTGCAGAGTTTGTAACACGAAAAGATTTTGCCTCAAGGTTTGATTTTTTTGCTCCCGGGAATTCCAAAACTTTAATAGCCATCTCCAGTGATCCGGAACTTATGAAGCGCGCGGATAAATTGATGTGGATTAAAGAAGGAAAAATTCACAGGGTTGGCACTTTCCAAGAACTCACGCAGGATTCAGATTTTGTGAATAGTTGTATTGTCAGGTAGGAATATGTTCAAAGCTAAAAAGAAGACAGAAGAAAGAGATTATCTGGCAGACCAGTTTTACTCCCTGCGTCTGGTTCAGACCTCTGCTTCTTTAAAGCGGGTTACATTGTGGCTGGAGTTAATTTTTGGGATTTTTATTTTGTTTTTGTTTTTACCGTGGACACAAAATATTCGGGGAAGCGGCCGTGTAATTGCACTTAATCCTGCGGATCGCCCTCAGGAAGTACCTACTGTAATTGGAGGGGCAATCGCCGCCTGGCATGTTCAGGAAGGGGAGTATGTAGAAGCAGGAGATACCCTTATACAGTTGCGAGAGGTGAAGGATAAATATATGGATCCGGATCTTATCCCAAGATTAGAGCAACAATTGAAAGCTAAAGAAGAAGCAATTGTTGCCTATTCGGAAAAAATACAAGCTTTATCCAGACAAATAGAAGCTTTACAACAATCTCTGGAGTTTAAACGCCGTCAGGTGGATAATAAATTGCGTCAGTCTAACATGAAAGTTAAAATTGACAGTGCGGGTGTTCAAGCTGCCTTGGTAGATGAAAAAATCGCGCGAGACCAGTTTGACCGGATGAAAGCGCTTTATAATAAACAGCTTGAGCCTTTGACAAAGCTGGAGGAAAGACAAAACAAATTTCAGGCAGCGGCTGCCAAGCGTATTGAGGCTGAAAATAAATTATTGGTGTCTCAGGCAGATGTTTTAAATGCGCAGATTGAACAATCCGCTGTTGTGGCAGAATACATGGATAAAATTTCCAAGGCCCGTTCAGACAAAAGTACAGCTGAGGCCAGTTTGTATGATGCTCAGGCTTTGGTTGCCAAGCTGAGAAATGAGCTTGCCGGGAACAGAATTCGTGCAGGGTATTATTATATAACTTCTCCACAAAGTGGTTATGTGGTAAAGGCTTTAAAGGCCGGGGTAGGGGAACAGATTAAGGAGGGAGAAGGGATATGTACCATTATGCCCGATGGTGGAGAACTTGCGGTTGAGGTCTTTGTTCGTGCAATGGATGTTCCCTTGTTGTCCAAAGGCAAAACTGTTCGTCTTCAATTTGATGGGTGGCCGGCAATCCAGTTTTCCGGTTGGCCATCAGTTGCGATTGGTACTTTTGGCGGGCGCATACATGTCATTGATTATATTAATAGTCCGGGAGGATATTACAGAGTTTTGGTCAAGATGGATACCCTTCAGGATGAGAACTGGCCACGACAGCTCAGAGTTGGTTCGGGCGTATATGCCTGGGCACTTTTGGATGATGTGCCTGTTATTTATGAAATATGGAGACAGTTGAATGGGTTTCCGCCGGCCTTAAATAATATGCCTGACATGGTCCCGGACAAGAAGAATAAGGAAAAAAGCGAAAAACAGGAAGACGAAGACAGCAAGGCGTCATGAGATTTTCCGGGGTCACATTTTTTTGCTTCATGGTATTGAGCCAATGGTCAATTGGTCAGGATTCCTTGCAGCAGAGACAAATTTTCAATTGTACGGATTTCCTTTACAAGGTTGTGGCACATCATCCCCTTGCGAAGCAGGCGCAATTGCTGACAGAAAGGGCAAGGATGGAAATTCGCGTAGCCAGAGGGGGATTTGATCCTACTCTTAATTATTATTTGTCCGAAAAGCAATATGCAGGAACTTCTTATTATTTAAATCGTGGCGGTTTTTTGAAAATTCCCGGATGGCCGGGACCTGAACTCAAAGCCGGATTTGAACAAAACTCCGGTATATATATGAATCCGGCAGACCGAACGCCTGCAGAAGGCTTATTATATGGCGGTGTTTCCATTCCTTTGGGTCAGGGATTAATTACCGATCAACGCAGAATCGCATTGAGGCAGGCCCAGGTCGGTAAGGAATTGGCTGAGGCCGATTTGGTAAAAGCCATCAATAAACTCTTGCTGGAGAGTGTAAAAGATTACTGGTTGTGGATGGAGGCCTGGTACAAAGCTGATGTTATACAGGAAGGCCTTGTCCTCGCAAAACAAAGAAATGAGGCCATCCAGCAAGGGGTTGTATATGGTCAGTTTAGCGGTCTGGATTCTGTAGAGGCCGGTCTGGAAGTGGTCAGAAGAGAAGCAAGTTTACGAGAGGCAGAGGTGTTTAAAGAAAACATGCGCCTGATTTTGTCCACCTATCTTTGGGATGAAGAGGGTAATCCTTTGGAGTTGTCCCCTTCCATGAAACCGGATGACCCTTTCAGATTGCCAACGGTCCCCCTAAAAGATTCTTTGGCTGTTCTTTTACAATTTGCGGAAGATCGACATCCGGAGCTATTGAGTCTGCGATTAAAAACCCGTCAGTTGAAATTGGAAAAATCGTTGATGGTGGAGAATTTAAAACCCGTGGTGAATCTGGAATATTTTCCGATACTCACCATGAATGCTCAGAATCCCGGCGGCCCCTCTCCCTATTTTCGGAACAATTATAAGTTTGGTTTGGATGTATATTTTCCCCTGTTTTTGAGAAAGGAGAGGGGCAAACTCAATCTTGCCAAAATCAAAGTAGAACAAATGGAGTTGCAAACGGATTTTGAAGCCCAGAGAATCCGTAATCAGGTGTTGCAAAAATTTAATGAGTTTAGTGCCGGAAGTGGAATCCTTAATTTGCAGGCAGAAGGCGTGAGAATGTCGGAGAAGCTTCGGAATGGGGAAGAGGAGCGATTCAAAAATGGAGAAAGTTCATTCTTTCTGGTTAATACCCGTGAGCGGACCCTATTAGATACCCGTCTGAAATGGGTAGAGGTCGCAGGAAAATTCCAAAAACTTTCCGCGGAATTAAGGTGGTCGGCAGGATTACCACCCGTGGCCCCCTGACAGGCGTTCGGATTTTCTTATTTTTGTCCTTTGTCAGGTAAATATTTCAGAAGATATTTACCTGTTTGATTACAAATTTGTCAGTTATCGAAATTAAACCCCGTTATGAAACAACAGGTTAGTGAAAAAGAGGAATCCCGGCTGGAGAAATTAGCCCGAAAGAATGAAGAAGCTCTATTAGGAGGAGGACAAGATAAAATTGATGCTCAGCATAAGAAGGGGAAACTAACCGCCAGGGAAAGAATTCATCTCCTATTGGATGAAGGTACTTTTGAGGAGCTTGGAAAATTTGTAACGCATCGCTCCACTGAATTTGGACTTGAAAAACAAAAATATCTGGGAGATGGCGTAGTTACCGGCTATGGTAAAGTTAATGGCCGTTTGGTTTATGTCTTCAGTCAGGATTTTACCGTTTTTGGCGGGTCTTTGTCTGAGACTTTTGCAGAGAAGATTTGTAAAATCATGGATTTGGCCATGGAAAATGGCGCTCCGGTTATTGGTTTAAATGATTCCGGCGGGGCAAGGATTCAGGAGGGTGTATTATCCTTAGCTGGTTATGCGGATATTTTCTACCGTAATACTTTGGCTTCAGGGGTTGTGCCTCAAATTTCTGCCATTTTAGGGCCTTGTGCGGGCGGTGCTGTTTATAGCCCTGCTATTACCGACTTCATTATGATGGTACGCAATACCTCCTACATGTTTGTGACCGGTCCGAATGTTGTCAAGACTGTTACACATGAGGAAGTTACCTCTGAGGAGTTAGGCGGTGCGGATACCCATGCAGCGAAAAGCGGTGTTACGCATTTCGCATTTGATAATGAGGTGGAATGTATTCGCAACATTCGAAATCTGTTGGCTTATATGCCACAAAATTGTGAGGAGCAGGCACCAAGGCTTGTATTTGATGGGGACAGGGCCGCAATGGTTCCGGAATTGGATGGCATCATCCCTGAAAACCCTAATCAGCCTTATGATATGAAGGAAGTCATTCGGTTGGTGTGTGATGGGGATTCCTTTATGGAAGTTCATGAGCAATACGGCGAGAATATCATTGTCGGGTTTGCCAGACTGGATGGAAGAAGTATCGGAATTGTAGCCAATCAACCTTCTGTATTGGCTGGAGTCTTGGATATCAAAGCTTCCGTGAAAGGGGCACGCTTTGTGCGTTTTTGTGATGCGTTTAATATTCCATTGTTGGTGTTTGAAGATGTTCCGGGCTTTCTGCCAGGTACAGATCAGGAATGGAATGGCATTATCACCAATGGGGCGAAGTTGTTGTATGCCTTCTGCGAAGCAACAGTTCCCAGAATTACTGTCATTACCCGAAAAGCCTATGGTGGCGCATATGATGTAATGAATTCCAAACACATTGGTGCAGATATGAATTATGCCTGGCCAACTGCTGAAATTGCGGTAATGGGGGCTAAAGGTGCCGCTGAAATTATTTTCCGTAAGGAGATTGTGAGTGCGGAAGATCCTGCTGCCATGTTGCTGGAGAAAGAAGCCGAATACAATCGGAAGTTTGCCAATCCTTATAGGGCGGCCAATCGTGGCTTTATAGATGAAATTATATTGCCATCGGAAACCCGAAAAAAATTGATTTCTGCATTTGAAATGCTGGAAAACAAGGCCAGAACCTCCCCGCGTAAGAAGCACGGAAATCTCCCATTGTAAAATTCTTGATCGATTGTCGGGAAAATCCAGATATCTGATTCCGGTAATCCTTGGTCTCGTCTGGCTTGTGGCCTGGAATATTGTCAGTCGGCGGCATCGGGATATTCCGCTCCAACACGATTGGAGGACTTTTTTATGGGCAGATCAGGCGGGTTATTTTGTGTATTTACCTGCTCATTTTATTTATGATTGGGATGCCCGAAATATGCCGGCAGATATTGATGCAGGTACAGGACTTGGGTTTAAAACAGATCGAAATTCCGGTAAAATTCTTACCAAGTATCCGATAGGCTCCGCCTGGATGCAGTCCCCCTTTTTTCTGGTAGCTCATGCCTGGGTTCTTGTAACCGGGGCAGAGGCTTCGGGTTTTAGTTCACCCTATATTATATCTGTCATGATTGCAGGAATAACATGGGGGTGTGCTGGTTTGTTTTGGCTTTGGGGATTTCTCCGACGAAAGGTCGGAGAGGGTATAGCTTTGGTAACTACAATTTCTTTTTGGTTGGGTGGTGGAATTATTTACTATCAATCTGAAAATGCAGGCATGTCCCACATATATGCTTTTGCCCTCTTCGCATTATTGCTGAATTTTTTGGATCGTCATTCTTTTTTTCGTCCTCGAAATGCTGTTTTTGCCGGGGTGTTGATTGGGTTGATTTTTTTAGTCAGGCCTACAGGGCTAATTGGGGTTGGGGGCATTCTGTTATGGGTGTTGGTCGATCAGAGGGTTTCGGTTTCTGAATTATTGAAGAAGCCTTTATGGATGATATTCATTTGTGTTTCTGCTTTTCTGGTGTTATTGCCTCAAATGGCTTACTGGCGTTACGCCCATGGCTCCTGGTTGAGTTATGCCTATGGTAATGAATCATTTTCCAATTGGATGCATCCGGAGTGGGTGAAGTTTTTGTTCTCAACAAACAATGGATTATTTCCATATGGCCCTGTGTGGTTCATGGTGGTTCTATCTTTAATATGGGGAAGCCTCAAGGGGAATTTTTCTGCGCGTTTAGGTCTTGGTTTGTTTATAGGAATAACCTATCTGTTTTCCTCGTGGCACATATGGTTTTTCGGGTGTGGATTTGGTAGCCGGAACTTTGTGGAGTACAGCGTTTTATTTGCTTTGCCCTTTGCTCAAGGTCTGGATGTTATATGGGCGCATCGAAGACTTTGGTCGAAAGCATGTCTGATCGCCGTTTTATCTTTATGTTGTCTGGTTAGTCTGAAATTGTTTCATTCCTACACCAAATGTTTTTTCGGTAAAGATGACTGGGACTGGAGAGAATATGGCTATTTATTGACAAGGCATGTAGAAACTTTTAAGAATTCCGCCCCTATTGGGATTTCATCCGGTCAGGAGTATGTACAACTTTTTCGAATTCAACAGAAGGACAAAACAATGACCTACTTCAGGGAAATGAAAGCAGAGCTAAAATGGGGGAAGGGCCAAAATTCATGTGATAATCTTAAATTGGTATTAAAATCTGAAAATGGTACAGATGATCCATTTTATGCTGAACAGGTATTGTGCGATGAAAAAGGTCTAAAGGGAGATGCATACTTTGGGATGTGGCCTCAACGCTCAGATTCAGTTTCATGGGTCATTTACCTATGGAATCCCGGTGGGGATGAATTAGTTCTAAACGACATTTCCCTGTCTTTTCGTTGAGTTAAATTCATGAGACAGGCTTTACAGTCCTAAATTTTAACCGTTCGTCCAATATTATGGGGATAATTTGGTGGAATCATGAAAAGTGTTTATTTTTAAGTTGGAAATCGTTCATTTGTTATGAAGATAAAAGTAAATAAGTCAATACAGTCGGTGTTTTTGAGTTTGTGGGTATTTGCCATATGCCTAACTGTTCCTGTTGGCATCAAGGCTCAAACCTATTGCAACAACCCATTGGGTACGATTACCCCGACGGGAACTTGGCAAACCTTAACGGCCCCTGCACATGGATATTATACCTTCACCGCTACGGTTGGGTGTACCTATACCTTTACTATGTGTGGAAATGGGGGGAGTTATTCCGGAGACCCATACTTAACGCTGTCTTCAGGACCTACAAGTGGCGGTTATACCTGGAATGATGATTTCTGTGGTTTAGGGTCTCAAGTCACATGGCTATCCACAGTTTCCGGGGTAGTTTATCTGAATGTGGGTACATGTTGTTCTTCCATGTGTGGTGCATTTTCCGGAATAAGGAATGTGGCCTATATGGTAACTTGTCCAACCCCAGCGCCTCCCCCAGCGCCTACCGCGAATGCTAATCCTTCCTGCGGTCCTACCTTTTTGAATACAATGACGCCACCAGCTGGGATTACCTATTATTGGCAAGGTACAAACCCAACAGGCACCAGCACAGCTAACCCTACTTCTGCGACTTTCCCTGTAACTGTTTCAGGCACTTATTATGTTCGTGCGTACAATCCTAGTAATACTTCTTGGTCTACAACGAGTTCAAGTATTGTGGTAACTGTTAATGCTTTACCGGCTCCGCCTCCGGCACCAACAGTTGTTCAGACGCCTGCCTGTTTTTCTACTAACCTAAATCCGATTTCCGGCGCTCCAACAGGCGTTACGTATTATTGGCAAGGAACCTTGGCTACCGGCACCAGTACTGCCAATCCCGCTACCAATCCATTTACCGTCACCGCATCAGGAACATATTATGTTCGTGCCAGGCATTCAGGTGGGTGTTGGTCCCTAGCCGATAGTGCCGCGGTTGTTATTTTGCCTGCCCCCGCCCCACCGAATGTAGCTGCAAATAATCCTGCCTGTATTGGTCAAACGCTTCGACTGAGTGCTACGGGTACCGGCACCTCCTATGTTTGGTCCGGTCCTAATGGATTTACTTCTGTTGATTCCGTTGCGACGGTAAATAATGTGAGTATCTTCAATGGTGGAATTTACAGTGTTTATGCCATCGCCCAAGGTTGTACTGCAACCACTGCTGCAACCATCAATATTTCGGTTAGCCCTTCACCGGCTTCACCTATTGCTTCTTCTAACGCGCCGGTTTGTGAGAATGGATTATTAAATTTATTCGCGACAATAGTTCCCGGGGCATCGTATCAATGGGTAGGGCCGAATGGCTTTACCGCCAACACTCAAAATGCAACCCTGAATCCTGCATTAATTACAAGCGGAGGGATTTATTCTGTGTACTCTGTCGTGAGCAGCTGTAGTTCCTTGGTTGCAACCACCACAGTGATTGTGAATCCAATTCCGACTGCACCTGTATTGAGTAGCAATATACCTGTGTGTACGGGAGGGAATTTAAGCTTGTCTGCTACCGGTCCTGGTGGGGCGAATTATTCCTGGACCGGGCCTAACGCCTTTGCGTCCAATCTTCAAAATCCATTAATCTCAAATGTTACCCTTGCGGCAACAGGAATTTACTCTGCGACTGCCATTATCAATGGGTGCAGTAGTGCAATTGCAACCTTAAATGTGAATGTGTTGGCAGCTCCTGCGCCGATTGCACCATCCTCAAATAGTCCTATCTGTGAAGGTCAGGCTATTAATTTGTCCTCGACCTCTGCCGGAGCCGGAACCTATGAATGGACAGGTCCTAATGGCTTTACGGCAAATGTTCAAAATCCGACCATCGCAGTTTCTACCTTGTCGGATGCCGGAACCTATACCGTATATGCACTGGAAAACGGATGTTTAAGCCAGGGTACAACTTTACTGGTACAGGTTCAGCCTGCTCCTGTCATTCCAAGTGTGGGAAGTAATTCTCCGGTATGTACAGGTAGTAACCTAAATTTAACAGCGGCTACGGTTGCCGGTGCAACTTATGATTGGCAAGGGCCTAATGGATTTACTGCCAATACACAAAATGCCTCTATACCGGGCGTAACCGGGGTAGAAGCGGGTATGTACACAGTTACGGTCACTACAGGCGGTTGTACGAGTTTGGGTGATTCTTTCCTGGTTGTCATTAATAATACACCTCCATCGCCCAACTTGACAGTGAATACGCCGGCCTGTACCGGGGATTTGGTGAATTTTGCTTCGGATTATTTTGGTCCCGGAACTTACTCCTGGACAGGTCCCAATGGCTTTACTTCCATTGATCCCAATCCATTTATAGGTGTTGCCACTTTGATCGATAATGGTGTCTATAATTTGGTTGTGAGTGAAAATGGATGCAATAGCGCCATTGCAACCGTTAATCTTGTTGTCAACTCAACGCCTCCTACTCCCAGTGCAACTGCTAATTCCCCCGTTTGTGCGACCAATACACTTACTTTGGCAACCTATAATGTTCCATCTGCCATATATTCCTGGTCCGGACCTAATGGATTTAATTCTAATACTCAAAATCCATCAGTGCCCAATGTCGCTCAGGTGAATGCCGGACAATATAGTGTTTCAGTGATTGTGAATGGTTGTATCAGTGATGAGGACACGATAACGGTAGATATCATTGATGTGCCATTAGGTGTAACTGCATTTAGTAATAGTCCGATTTGCGTAGGAGAAGATTTGCATCTCACAACAACCGGGTTGCCTCAGGGTCAATTTACCTGGATAGGTCCTAATGGATTTGTTTCAGGCCAATCTAATATTTCTATCACCCCTGCATTTTTGCCCAAAGCAGGTCAGTATAATGTTATGTACTATTCCTCTCAGTGTACGGTTGCCCTGGCTACCGTGAATGTGATAATAAATCCTCTTCCTCCCCAGCCGATTATTACGATGGTAAGTGGATTCTTGACATCCAGTATTAGTACCAACATTCAATGGAATTTGAATAATGTGCCTTTGGTTGGTGCCATTCTGCCTACGCTTAATCCAACCATTAATGGCTATTACACTGTAACTTACACAGATCCATCGACCGGCTGTGTTTCAACCTCTCAGGCTTATTATTATCTAAACTTATTTGTGGGTTTGTCTCAGGATGAAGAGGCCATGAAAGTCCTAAGAATTTATCCTAATCCAACTCAGGATGTGTTAAATGTTAAAGTAGATCTGCCTTTCATTCAAGAGGATGTAACGCTTGAAATTATAGATGGATTAGGTAAGGTGGTATTGGTAGAAAGAATTGGTGAAGTATCAAAGTCGGAGTTTAAAGTGAATTTGGCGCATCTTTCCAATGGTTCCTATATTCTCAGAATGAGTGGCAGCAACTTAATGATGCAAGCCAGGATTTTGAAGCAGTAATCTCAGTTTCAATACATGATTTACAAGCGGCTCTTTCGGGAGCCGTTTTTTTTAATCAAGCTTCCGCTTGGTGCAAGCCCCCGCTTGGTGCAAGCCCCTGCTTGGTGCAAGCCCCTGCTTGGTGCAAGCCCCTGCTTGGTGCAAGCTCCTCATCAGATTATTATATTCTTGGGAAGCTCTATCTTAATACGGATTCCAATTCCGTCTTCCAGCTGACGAAGCCATTTTTAATTTCCGAATAATCGTGATAGATGCGTTTCATGTTCTCATCGCCCGATTGAATATAAGCGATCTTTCCCTGAATTTTAATGAGGTTTAATATGTCTTCTACCTTATGGAAATTTGCTTTTAAGGCCTCTTTGTTTTTCTCGGAACGCCAAATGTAAGTTGCCTCGGCTGTATCTAATGTTTCCCAAACTAAATAATAATAGCGTTCCCCGCTCACCAAAAAAATAAACGAAAGCGGTTTTAATACGAATCTTAATTTCATAATGCTGTGTGCATGTAACGAAGATAAGTATCTCAAATGGTGAAAATGTTTGGTTTGTGAGACTTTTATTAAATCTTGTAGAAATGTATCCGAATCATTATAAAAAATACCGGATGGAAGTTTTCCCTCGGATGCATGATCGAACACTTCTTCCATAGTGAAGACAGATTTGTCCTCGATGCTTTTTATTTTTCTTCGGATATTTCCATTGACAAATTCAAATCGAACATTTTCAACCGTGTCTTTGGTGATTTTATTTATTTCCGGGGATTGGACAGATAGATTTAAAATCGTATTTCCTTGTAGGGTTAATTCGTATTTGACTTGTATTTTGTGGGTATCTAGTATTTTGGTAAAATAATTTTTAATTGCATCGAATTCTTCTCGTAAATAATCATTTGAAATAAAGAATTCCAGAGGTTCCTCAAATCCACTAATAAGGCGATTACAACTTATGCCCCCAAGGCGAAAATGAAGGTCTTTAAAATGCACATAAAATGATCCCTGAATATTTTGAATTTGACTTTCTGATTTAAACTGATTTGATGTAATGAATTCGGTTTTTTGAATATTTCTTTCGGAGGCATCCTCAAAATTCTTGATTTGAAAATTTGGTGTCAAATTCGACGCATGGCGCTTTAATTCGGCAGTTCTTAGAAGGCCCTCTGTTTTTATATCTCGAAATGTTATTTTCTGAATCCGATTAAAATAGGCTTTCATCTGGATTTGTTTTTCGGGGAATTGGATTTCAGAGCATCGGTAGGTATTAATAGCCGCAAATAATTTTCCCGACTGAATATCTAAATCAATTATGCGTAATTCCCACCAGGCATTTTTCCGGAATTTTTCTACCACATTTGTTAATCCCATAGCTTCAAAGGATAAGGGAGAATCCGGGGTTAAAAAGCCCGTATTTTCTTCGAAGCGTATGATTAGGGCGCCTGCATGCATTCTCGAATATTTATAAACTATCCCCCGAAGAGTTTTTTAAGAAAGCCTTTTTTCTCGGGATAATTATAATGGCCTTCACGATTGACTAATTGATGTCTGAAGTCTCCGGATTCCGGGTGTAGCATTTGAAAGGCCTCCGGCCACCCGGGAAATCCACCAATATTTCTGTCATCAATAAATATATCTGCATTAATTTTTCTGCTGATTTTTTCGGAGATTTCTTCTTCAGGGTAGCTTTTATTAATTGCATAAAATTCAATGCCATTTTTTCTGCAATGCTCAACCGCTTCTTCAAGCAGCTCGCCTTCCCGAAAAGTCCATAAGATTAATTTATGTCCTCGATTTTGAAGTTCTCTCAAGGTTGCAAAGGCGAAACGCATTTCTTTTCCAATTCTAGGATAGGCATGTTCTACAACTGTTCCGTCAAAATCTATAGCAATGGTCTTTCCGTCTTCCCGAATAAACATGGTTGAAACTTAATGATGAATTATGAACGATGAATTATGGTGAATAGCGCCTGTATGGCCATTTGGATGTTTTGGTGAACTTCAACAATATTGGCCTCCATCATATAACATGGTGCCGTTATGATTTTATAGGTCTCATCCACTTGAATTTCCCGAATACTTTTGTAAACTGCGGTATTTCCTGTTTTTTCAATGCCCTCGCTGATAGCTTGAATGTCATAAGGCGAGGGCTCTGAATTAGTGCCAACGGTAAGGCTTGTGTGAATGCCGCTGCCTTCAAGTGCTTTTGCAATTACAGTAGGTCCCATACATAAGGCAACAATTGGTTTGCCCGCACGGATCATTTCCAATATCACTCTGGCGACTTCCGCATCGATACTTCCATCCGGACCTTCAAAGGCCCAGCGGTTAAGGTTCTTTGCAGCACCAAAACCTCCCGGAATAACAAGGCCGTCTATTTCAGAAACCTCAAGGGTTCTTAAGTCCCGAATGTTGCCTCTTGCAATTCGAGCAGATTCTTTAAGCACATTTCTTGGTTCAGGCATTTCTGCACCTGTTGTATGATCAATGACGTGTGCTTGATTTTTATCCGGGGCAAAGCAGATATATTCTCCTCCTTGTTGAGCGATCGACAGAAGCGTGAAGACTGCTTCCTGAATTTCGCTGCCGTCATACACGCCGCATCCGGAAAGGATTACACCTATTTTCATGTTGATTATCTTTAATTTTACACGAAATAATTGCCTGTTCAGGCGATACAAAGATACTCAATCTCATTTTGATATGGAAAAGACGGCAGACTATTGGATACAACACTTAGGACTAATCGAGCATGTGGAGGGCGGTGCTTTTGCAGAGTCATATCGCTCTCCCCTGAAGATTTCCTCCGAACATTTGCCGCCAGGTTTTGGTGGCGAACGAAATATCTCGACTTCGATTTACTTTTTGTTGAGGTATGGACAATTTTCCGCTCTACACCGGATAGCGTCCGATGAAATCTGGCATTTTTATACAGGTACTACTTTAATTGTTTATGAAATACAGGCGGATGGAAATTTGATTGTCCATAAACTTGGTAATAATCCTGATGCGGGAGAACAATTTCAGTGTATGGTGAAAGCGGGCTCTTGGTTTGGTTCCAGAACGGAGGTTGAAGGTGGGTATGCTTTGGTGGGGTGTACCGTGGCGCCAGGATTCGATTTTGAAGATTTTGAATTGGGGACTTCGGAAAAGTTAATTCAGCAGTACCCCCGGCATAAAGGAATCATTGAAGCCCTGACCCGTTAGGAAGGTAGGCTTAGGTTTCAGTATTGGCAAGGGTTTCAATGTAATGCGTCTTTGGAATTTAGGTTGCATTTTTAATGTGTATTTGCGGACAAATAAAAAACGCCTGTAAATTCAAAAATATTCGTGAATAGGTTTGTGGTAATTCCCGATACGCAATCGGGGAAATTGTTGAAAGATTTAACCATTAAAACTATGCACGAGAACGAAATTTCTTACATCATCCGAGGTGCGATTTATGAAGTCCACAATCATTTAGGTCCCGGTTTATTTGAAAGTGTGTATGTCAAGGCTCTCATACGAGAGCTTCAAACGAAGGGGTTGAAAGTCCATCGCCATGTGCCTGTACCGGTTTATTATAAGGGTCTGCCATTGGAAGAGAATTTTGTACTGGATATTTTGGTGGAAGGAAGGGTAATCATTGAAGTGAAGTCAGTAGAGGCATTGGGGAAATTTCATCATAAGCAGATAATTAATTACCTGAAGCTGACCAAACATAAGTTGGGAATTCTGGTGAATTTTAACACAGATGATCTGGAGGAATCCATTGTGCGTAAGGTGAATGGATTGTAGGGATTGCTTTGTGCAGAGGTTGAAATAGTTGTTCTGCGCGAAGTTGAGAGATTTGAGGGTTTGTTATTTCCCGAAGATTCCCGAAGATTCCCGCAGGTTCCCGCAGATTTCGCAGATTTCGCAGATTTCCGCAGATTTCCGCAGATTTCCGCAGATTTCCGCAGATTTATGCAGATTTATGCAGATTACGCAGATTTATGCAGATTACGCAGATGGGGGTGATAATTGTCATTTTGGGATGGTTAATTATTCTGTAACTTTGTTTTATGCAACGGATAATGATTTGTCTTATGGCGTTTATGCTTTCCCTTTCAGGGACAGAGTTGCATGAGGCATTTCGATTGCCTTTGCTCTGGGAACATTACTCAGAACATCAGGTTGAGAAAGATTCATTGTCTTTTCTTGAATTTTTGGAAATGCATTATTCCACTGCCCAGGCGGGGCAAGAACATTCGCAAGAAGATCAAAATCTTCCCTTTAAATCTCACGAATGTAATTTAATATTAAAGTCTTCTGATAAACTCCCTGCTATGGTGGATTTACAGATTTTACCTGAATTATTATATCAGGGTATTGTTCCTCCTTTTTTTAGTGATTTACCTTCCGGGTATTCCGGTAAGGTTTGGCAGCCACCTCAGGCCTGCTAAGTATTTTTATTTGCCATGTAGGTGTGGATGGTTGGGTCTCCGGATAGTCCGACTTTTGATAGATGCTGGTTCGCATCCTGTTGTTTCCAAAGATACTAAACTCGTTTATCGTCCTACATCTGACCCATGCGGTTTTATGCGACATCTTCATCCGGAGTATAATCCTAAATAAATCTATTATGTTACAATCCATCATTGCTTTTTCGATAAAGCAAAAGTTGATTACCGGTTTGATGGTGTTGGGTTTGGTTGTGATTGGTATTTGGCAGGTAACCTTATTGCCTATTGATGCTGTTCCTGATATTACAAATAATCAGGTGCAGGTCATTACTCAGGCACCGGCACTAGGGGCAACCGATATTGAAAGGCTGGTGACCTTTCCTGTTGAGCAGGCTTGTAGTAATATTCCCGGACTGATTGAGTTAAGGAGTTTTTCCAGATTTGGCCTTTCTCTTGTTACCCTTGTTTTTACCGACGAGACAGATATTTATCGGGCAAGGCAACAAGTCTCGGAGAGGCTTCAGGAGGTAAAAGATCAAATCCCATCCGGCCTGGCTCAATCCTATCTGGCACCCGTAACCACCGGTCTTGGAGAGATTTTTCAATATACTGTAAGACCGGCAAAGGGATACGAAGACACTTATTCCCTGACAGAGTTAAGAACGATTCAGGACTGGATAATTCGTAGGTCTTTGTTAAGAGTGGAAGGGGTTGCAGATGTTAGTAGTTTTGGAGGAAAGCTTCGTCAATATGAGGTTTCCATTCATCCCGATCAATTGGCTTCGCGGGGAATGACGCTTCAGGATTTAATCCAGGCATTGGAGGCGAATAATCAGAACACTGGAGGGGCGTATATTGAAAAGGCTCAAGATGTCTTCTATATTCGAACCGAAGGTTTATTGGGTTCTATTTCGGATATTGAAAATATTCCCGTAAGAATGGGGAAGGATGGGATTAGCATTCCTTTGAAGGAAGTTGCGAAAGTGAAAGAGGGGCATGCCATTCGATATGGTACTATGACTTATAATGGAGAACAGGAGGTAGCAGGTGCAGTCGTTATGATGGTAAAAGGTGGCAATAGTTCAAAGACCATTCGTTTAGTAAAAGATAAGGTTGAGGAGATTCAGAAAATTTTGCCGGAAGGAATAGTCTTGGAGCCATTCCTGGATCGCACCAAAATGGTGAATAATGCGATTGGAACGGTTGCGAAAAATCTTGGAGAGGGTGCTTTGATTGTTGTGTTTGTTCTGGTGCTGTTTCTTGGAAATATCCGTGCCGGCTTAATCGTCGCCAGTGTGATTCCGCTCTCTATGCTCTTCGCGATTATTATGATGAATCTTACCGGGGTCAGTGGAAATTTGATGAGTCTGGGGGCATTGGATTTTGGGTTGATTGTAGATGGGGCTGTTATTATTGTGGAAGCGGTATTACATCGGATGAGTCATCATCCTGGTATTCGTAAACGATTAAAATTAAGTGGTGCTGAAATGGATTCAATGACAACAGAGGCCTCCGGTAGAATGATGAACAGTGCAGTGTTCGGGCAGATAATTATATTAGTTGTATATCTACCCATTTTTACTCTAAAAGGGATTGAGGGCAAGATGTTTCAGCCAATGGCGTTAACAGTAGCATATGCCTTGGCAGGTGCATTTTTATTATCACTTACCTGGATTCCTATGATAAGTAGCGTGGCTTTGCCTCGCCGGTTAAAGGCCGATGGAGATTTTGCTTCCCGGTGGATGCAGTATGTGGAGGGTTGGTATCTCCGGGGATTGAAGTTTGCCTTGCGTCGCAGTGCTGTGGTGGTAATTGCCGTTCTGATATTGGCCGGCCTGTCTATTCCGGCATTATTGAGATTGGGAGGGGAATTTATTCCTGCATTGGAAGAAGGGGACTTTGCAGTAGAGACCCGTCTGATGCCGGGGAATTCTCTGAGTATGTCCACTCAGGCCTGTCTGGATGCGGAACGCCTGATTTTAGCAAATTTTCCGGAAGTGGAACAAGTCGTTGGAAAAACCGGTAGCAGTGAAATACCGGTAGATCCCATGCCCGTGGAGGCCAGCGATTTAATGATTATTCTAAAAGATAAGTCGGAATGGGTCAGTGCAACTACTTTTCCGGAAATGGCAGAAAAGATGAAGACCGTTTTGGCACAAATTCCCGGAATCAATTTCGGTTTTCAATATCCGGTGCAAATGCGGTTTAATGAATTAATGACAGGCGCCAGACAAGATGTGGTATGTAAGATTTTTGGAGAAGATTTGGATACGCTCGCGTATTATGCGCATGCACTGGGCCATATTATTTCTTCTACAGAAGGTACGGCTGATTTATATGTGGAGTCCGTTACCGGAATGCCGGAATTGGTCATTCGTTTTAATCGTCCGGCAATGGCTGCGTACGATGCCGATATAGAAGAGGTAAATGATGCCATTCGACTGGCCTATTCCGGACACACAACAGGGATGGTGTATGAAGGTGAAAAGCGATTTGATTTGGTGATGCGTTTGCCGGAAGATGTTCGGCAGAATCCTGAAACCATTGGTCGTTTAATGATTCCTTTACGAAATGGGCAGGTTGTTCCGCTTCAGGCATTGGCCTCAGTCTCTATGCAAGAAGGACCTAATCAGATTCAACGAGAAGATGCCAGAAGACGAATTATAACTGGATTTAATATTCGGGGAGGGCGGGACGTGCAATCGGTGGTACACGAAATTCAGGATAAAGTAAAAAATACGCTTCTTTTGCCCCCTGGATACCATATTCAGTATGGTGGTTCTTTTGAGCATTTGGAAGCAGCCAAAGCAAGATTATTCATTGCTGTGCCAGCCGCATTACTGATGATTTTATTGCTTTTGTATTTTGCCTTTTATTCAATGCGTCAGGCGCTATTGATTTTTTCGGCAGTTCCACTTTCGGCAATAGGGGGCATATTTGCGCTTTATTTAAGAGATATGCCTTTTAGTATCAGTGCTGGTGTGGGTTTTATCGCTTTGTTTGGCGTAGCTGTTTTGAATGGAATTGTGTTAATGGCAGAATTTAATCGCCGCCGTCTCTCGCCTGGTAATAGTCTCTCTCATGTTTTATTAAATGGTGGAAAAACCCGTCTTCGTCCAGTGCTTATGACCGCTTTGGTTGCTTCTTTAGGATTTTTACCAATGGCGCTTAGCAACGGAGCAGGCGCTGAGGTTCAAAAGCCCCTGGCCACTGTGGTGATAGGCGGGTTATTGTTGGCTACTTTGATTACCCTTTTTTTACTGCCAATTTTATATGCATGGGCTGAAAAGCAATCTAAGGGTATCAAGGTAAAAGCCCTTACTATTACACTGATTCTGGTGTTGCCTATGCTTAGTTTCGGTCAAACTGCACTCGGGGTAGAAGAAGCTTGTTCTTTGGCCCTCCAACAAAATCGTCAATACCTTAAGTTGAAAGCAGAACAAGAATATATTTCTACTGCAAGCCCTGCAGCAGGTGCTCTGCCTAGATTGGAAATACAAGCGGAATATGGGCAAATGAATAGTATTTATTCAGACAGAAGGATGAGTATCACTCAGTCCTTTGAATATCCAGGGGTATATTCTCGTCAAAAAGAATTGCAAAGCCAGGAGGCAGCCGGTATTGGAATTTTGATGCAATTGGAGGCAAAAGATGTGATTCGTAATATTCGTACAGATTATGCCGCCGGATATTATTTGAATCAGCAGAAATCAGTTTTATTATTTAATGATAGTCTCTTGGAAATATCCGAAGGCTTGGCTCAGGTTCGTTTTAATGCAGGCGAAACGGATGTTCTGGAACTTACAACGGTACGCACTCAAAGAGAATTGATTCGATCCCGTTTGGACGATATTAAAATTGAGATTTTACAAATTGATCATCGTCTGAATTTATTGATTAATTCCGAAATAAAAATGCAACCCAAATTTGAACAACCAGGTTCAGATTTAAATACACTACCAAGCGTGGAAAGTCATCCACACTTGAAAAGTGTGGACCAGGAATGTAAGCTTTCAGACTTGAGAATTCAATTAGAGAAAAATCGTCGAATGCCAGGTTTTTCTATCGGATTTGCCGGTATGACGATGTATGGTACCGGAGCCGATAATCAATTGTATTCTTATTCCAAAACTTTTCAAAGCCTGCAAGCAGGGTTGACGCTTCCATTAATAGGTGCTCGTCATTCAAGTTTGATTCAGGCAGAAGGTATTCGGAAGGCTTATTTAAAACAAGAATTGGAATTTCGAAAAAAATCTATGTTCTGGGAAATTGAAACGCTTCAGGCCCGGAAGAAATCCCTGGACACGACGATTCAACGCTTGGAAGGATTTGTAAAGAATGGATTAGACCAGGAATCCAAATTGCTTAATCTTCGCTTGAATAAAGGCGAAGTCTCTCTACTCGAGTGGAGTTTACTGATGAAACAACAACTCGAAGTTCGCCTGGAATATTGGTCCCTCCAGCGTAAGCGGGC
Organism: Bacteroidota bacterium; assembly: GCA_947459115.1. Classification (GTDB taxonomy): domain Bacteria; phylum Bacteroidota; class Bacteroidia; order J057; family RFSG01; genus CANHCC01. The sequence goes on from CANHCC010000009.1 coordinate 28,502, forward strand.
AGAAATCATTGAACAACTTAATTGGTATCATTACTCCTTTTAAAACGCTATGAAAAACTATATTATAATTCTTTTTATCATTTTTCTGTTCTGGTCTTGTTCGGAAAAAGAGGCTTCACTAGAAAACAGCGAACAATCTACAGACCTCATTGTCCTCACAGCCGCGCAAATGAAGCAGGCTGGTATAGTAGTGGATACGGTTCGTGAGGAATATATTTCCGGAACGATCTTACTTCAGGGCAAAGTAGAGGCGCCCCCTCAGAATTTAATTTCCATCAGTGTGCCTTTAGGTGGATATTTAAAGTCAACGGATTTACTTCCCGGAATGAAAGTTCAAAAAGGACAAAGGCTGGCTTTGTTAGAAGATCCTCAATATGTGCAATTGCAGCAGGATTATCTAACCGGAAAAATTAAATTAGTTCAACTCGAATCTGAATTTAAACGACAGACTGAATTATTCGTTCAAAAGGCTCAGAGTGAAAAAGTTTATCGTCAGGTTGAAGCAGATTATTTAGCTCAGAAAGTGATGGTTAAAGCCTGGCAAGAGAAATTAGGATTAATTGGAATTGATTATCGTCGCTTAAATGACAGCTCTCTTTCACGGACGGTTGCATTGGTTTCTCCGGTAACAGGATTTGTCTCAAAGGTGAATGCTAATATTGGAAAATACATTCCCGCAGGTGATATTTTATTTGAGCTAGTGGATGTAAGTGATATTCATTTGGCCTTAAAAATATTTGAGCAGGACTTACAGTATGTTGGCATTGGACAAAAATTAAAGGCTTTTACCTCTTTCAATCCTGATAAGAAATACACCGGGGAAATTATTGCCATTGGGCACTCTTTGGATGAAGAAAAGAGTACCATGATTCATTGTCATTTTCAGTCGTATGATCCTGCATTGGTGCCGGGAATGTATATGCGTGCTGAAATTGAAACCCATCCGGTCAATACTTTGACCTTGCCGGAGTCAGCGCTTATTCTATCCGGTAATAAGGTCTGGCTTGCAGAGGCTATACCAGATACGGTATTTCAATGGATACCGGTAAAAAAAGGTGTTTCCCAAGGCGATCGGGTGGAAGTTATATCCGATCAGGATTTACGAAACCGCCGTTGGGTAACGAAGGGTGGGGGATGGATTAAGTTGAAAAAGGAGAATAAGGAGTGATGAGTTATGAATTATGATTTATTGTACTTTGTACTTGCCTGAAATAGGTTGACTTTTTTAACTAGTTTTAATTATGTGAGGTTATATACTTGCCTGTTTAATGCGTAAATCTGATGCTCCTCCCGCGGTCATTTCTAGTAGGGCGTCAAAGCATGTGTAATCTAAATTATTTTACAATAGCCCTATCGAGAAATCTCCGTGTAAGGGATGTGTGAAGTGGTTGTCGTTTCTTGATACGAGGCTCCCCCCGCGGTCATTTCGAGTAGGGCGTCAAAGTATGTATGACCTAAATTATTTCATGATAGCCCTATCGAGAAATCCCCGTGTAAGGGATGTGTGAGGTTTCCGTCGTTTCTCGATACGAGGCCTTTGAATTATTATTATGATTTAAACATTTCTTATCGGCCTCGTACTCGAAATGACTATCTTTCGTTATGTCTTTGATACACTAATTATGGATGAACATTTCTATCTAAAATGCAGGAATGACTATCCCCTCGCGGTCATTTCGAGTAGGGCGTCAAAGTATGTATGACCTAAATTATTTCATGATAGCCCTATCGAGAAATCCCCGTGTAAGGGATGTG
>CANHCC010000010.1 GCA_947459115.1 Bacteroidota bacterium
CTATCTTGCAACTGAAACAAAGCATAAGGCACAGCCGGACCGGTTCCCATAGAAATCAATACGCCACGCTGACGCCCCAAATTCATTTGACGCAAGGGCTGATATTCCAAAAAGCGATGAGACATATTGGCCTCCCCACGCGTAGCCGTTAGCATATTGCTTCTTAAGCCAATTAAGCCCCTCGATGGAATGATAAACTCCAAATGCTGAGTATCACTGCCCTTAGGCTCCATGATGGTCAGTTCTCCTTTACGAGAAGTGACCATTTCAATAACTTTCCCCGCATATTCTTCCAGCACATCTACGACGAGATGTTCGATAGGCTCATTCTTAACGCCATCCATTTCTTTGATAATCACCTGAGGCTGACCGACCATCAACTCATAGCCTTCTCTACGCATGGTTTCGATTAAAACAGCAAGGTGAAGAATCCCCCTTCCATAGACCATGTAAGAATCCGGTGATTCCGTTTCTTCCACGCGTAGGGCCAGATTTTTTTCAATTTCCTTGTATAGACGATCTCTCAAATGTCTGGATGTCACAAACTTTCCTTCCTTTCCAAAGAAGGGAGAGTTATTGATTGTAAACAACATAGACAGCGTAGGCTCATCTACTTTAATGGGGGGCATCGCTTCAGGGTTATCTATAGCGGCAACGGTATCTCCAATGTCAAAACCTTCCAGGCCTACCAAAGCACAGATATCCCCGGCATGCGCCTCGGATACTTTTATACGACCAAGTCCCTCGAAGAGGTGGACTTCTTTGATTCGGTTTTTCTTTACTACACCTTCACGATTAATCAATACCACATCTTGTCCTTCCTTCACAATGCCCCGATTGATACGACCAATGGCAATACGACCAACATAGGAAGAATAGTCCAGAGAGGTTACTTGCATTTGAAAATCTCCGGGCGTGAACTTAGCCTCAGGAATTTCTGCCAATATGGTATCCAGAAGATAGGTAATATCTGTGGTTGGATTCTTCCAATCCGGTCCCATCCAGCCCCCTTTACCGGAGCCGTACACCGTCTTAAACTCCAACTGACTTTCATCTGCGTCCAGGGCAAACAAAAGATCCACAAGTTTGTCCATGGTTTCATCCGGGCGACAATTGGGCTTGTCCACCTTATTGATAACCACAATGGGCTTGAGGTGAAGCTCAAGCGCCTTTTTTAACACAAAACGGGTTTGTGGCATAGGGCCTTCAAAAGCATCTACTAATAGAAGCACGCCATCGGCCATTTTTAATACGCGCTCAACCTCTCCCCCAAAATCACTGTGACCGGGTGTGTCCAAAATGTTGATTTTGTAACCCTTATAGGTGACAGACACATTTTTGGCGGTGATGGTAATGCCTCTTTCTCGCTCGAGGTCATTATTGTCCAGAATTAATTCTCCGGTCTGTTGATTTTCCCTGAATAACTTACAGGTGTGAAGAATTTTGTCCACCAAAGTAGTCTTACCATGATCGACGTGCGCTATAATAGCAATATTACGAATCTGTTGCATGCAAAAATAAAGTGCAAAATTACGATAAATCCAAAGGCGGTAAGCATTAATCTAAAGTAATCTTCTGACTTTCACATTGGGGTGAACTTAAATTAACAAAAACGCCTCAGACCTAAAGCATGAAAGCCACCCAAAAGGTGGCTTTCACAATCGATATAGTTATGAAAACAAAAAGAATACGAAATTAAAATCCGAATTTGTATCGGAAATCTTTGATTTTAGCGTGATCTCTGGCACCCAAATAAACCTTTGAAGCCATATTATTGGCTTTGGTAGATGCCAGGTTTTGCTGGTAACCGGCTAGATCCGCATCCGCAGGAGGGGTTGGTTCAACTTTATTGCTGACCTTAATAACATAAACCCCTGTTTCGCCTTTAATAGGCGAGGTAGATTTATTTGCTTCAGCAGCAAAAGCTCTTCCTACAACAATTGGGTCATTCCCAATACCGGGCGCTGTTGCAGAAGCAAAGCTTACATCATCCGCTTGAGAAATAAAAGCGCCTCTACCCAATGCATCCCGAACTTTTCCGAAATCATTTACATCTACCCCTTCAAGTTTAGCTTTAAGAATTTCGGCTTTTTTCGCATTTAACACTTTACGATCCATGTTTTTACGAATATCTTCAACCGACATATACCCCTCTTCTTTTCTGGAAACCAAATTGGCAATCACAAACGCGTCACCGGTTTCAATCACACCGGAAATACTCCCTGGTTTTTCAGTTAAAGACCATCTAACGAGTTCCCCTGTATTAATCATACCAGGTAAGACCATACGGGATGGCGCGATAGGGGGCAGGGGGATAGAAGACAAATTAGATGCTTTTGCAACGCCGTCGAAATCTCCGGACTCTGTTGCCGCACCGGCAAACTTATCTGCTTCCTTATATAAGGCACGAAGGGTGTTGCTGCTTGGCGTAATATTTCTGACGATTTCAGCCAATTGATAGACCGTTGAGGCTTTTTCTTCAACCCAAACAAGATGAAATCCCCTGCTGGATTTTAATAAGGTGATTTTATCTACGGGCACATCAAAAATCTTCTGGTCAAACTCTCCACCAAAATTACCTTCCTGATACCAGCCTAATGCCCCACCGGAATTAACCGTTGGATTGTCATCAGAAGATTTAGCCACCTGTTCTTCAAAATTTTTGATGGTGGTAATTCGAAGCAAGGAATCCGCTTTGATCTTGGCATTTAATGTATCCTGAGGCGTATAACCACGAACCGTTACAAATAAGTGATTGACCTTTACCTTAGGCTTATCCAGATTTTTAACATCTGCGATTTTCAACAATTTATATCCGGACCCATTAAAAATTGGACCCAAAACAGAGTCTTTGGATAACCCTTTCACATAGCCTTGTAATTCTTCGTTCATTTCCCCAAGCGCACGATAAACGGTATCAAATGCCTGATCGGATTTGACGGAAACAAAAAGACTGTCATTGGTTGAGGTGATAAATTCCGGTTTTATTTTCTCCAGGTAAGCATACGCTTCTGTTGAGTCCTCTACACTGGCAATTTTATAGAACGGCACATACTTCACTTCTGCTTCTTGTTCCTTTACCCGGAAGGCTTCTTTATTTTTGGCCAGGTAACGCCGAATGTCATCATCTGTAATTTCAACAGAGGAATCCGGAATAGAAGAATAATTGATGCCGACAAAAGCAAAACTCACTTTACGATTTTCTTCAATAAATGCGTTTTTAGCTTCCTGACGAGAGACCATCATTCCGGAACGAATCACATTCATGTACTTTTCCTGAAGACGCATAGAGACCATATATTTCTCTAATTCAGCAAGATAATTCTTAACCTCGGGATCCGTTTTACTGCGGGCAAGCAATTGCTTCATTTGTTCCGGGTTGTAGGACTGACCTCCTTGAGCAAATTGCTGAATGATAATGGGAGAGGGATCCGGGCCGGCGAACATATCCATCAATTCACCGGAAGAAACCACGACTCCGGAGGATTCATATTCTTTGTTCATTACAATTTCATTCACCACAGATTCCCAGGCACGGTTCACAAGATTTTGACGAACATCATCTGGTACGGTTTGTGAATTGGACTTCCGCTGCTCTTGATAAATGGCATTTTGAAGCTCCGTATTGAAGTAGGTGTAATCCACTTCGGTATCACCCACCTGCCCAACAAGATTAGGGCTGGCGCCAAAAATCGTATTGAAATTCCGAAACAAATCGGTCATAATGAAGGCGAACAGAGCCAACCCGATCAGGATGATGACGAGGCCTACATTTTGTCTAATCTTATTTATAACTGCCATAAATTGTCGTTCAGCGGTTTATCTGTTTCTCGAAAACGAGGACGCAAAAATACATTTTCAAGCGGAAAAACCAAAGGATTCCGTTATAAGTTGGTATCAGTTCAGATTCACATTCAGAGAGAAACGAATGGTATTCTGAAGCGGATGATTGGCAAAGAAGGGGATCAGATAGGCAAAATCAAAGCCCAGAGTCTGATACTTAATGCCGGCGCCCACGGTTGCATATTTGCGATTTCCTTTGGTGAGATGCTCATTAAAATATCCCCCACGAATGGCAAACAAATCGTTGTACCAATATTCCGCACCAATAGAAGTGTTGATTTCCCGAATTTCTTCAGCTGTACCCCCTTGGGCATCGCTGAAACTACCAAAAATACCCTCTAATAATGGAATCTGAGCCGAACCTCCGGCAGAAGGCACCAACAGTTTATTAAAATCATTGATCAGGGCAATACTGTTGTACTTGTCTATCTGGGTCTTAAAAGAATACCCCACTTTCAGATTGGAAGGAATAAAATCTCTCTGACTTCCGGTCTGGATGTAACGCATTTTGGCACCAAGATTCTGAGCATTTACCCCAAACCGAAAGCGTACGGGCAACCCTCCCTCGCCGGTTTGTTTAGCAGCCTTACCTCCCCCCATCACAAAATCGGTGTTATAGGTGTAATTGGCATCTGCGGCAACGGAATTGGCTGCTTTTGCAGTATTTAACCCGGCAGATGAGCCTGCAGCCAGGTTGGAATTAATCCATTTCAGGTTAATCCCCACAGACATCTTATCGGTAACCAGGTTGGTGTAACCGACGGCAACACTGAATTCATTCGGACCGGCAGTACCGATAGGACTTCCATTGATATCCGTCATCTGGATTTCGCCAAGAGAAAAATATGTAAGGGAATAAGCAATCGTTCCGGCTCGGTCACTGATTTTATTGAAGCCGCTTACAAATGCAAGATTGACATCCGGCACCAGGTTTCTTAACCAGGGCGTATAACTTAAGCCATAGCCTTGTTTTTTCGTAGCAAATGCCAATGCGGAAGTATTCCAATAAATGGCATTGGAGTTATCGGCTAATGCAACACCGGCATCGCCTAATGCCCCATGTCGGGAATCAGGAGAAATCATCAAAAAAGGCACAGCCGTTGTGATGGCCTTATTTTCTGAACCGATGACCTGAGTTTGACTAACGCCCTGAGCGAACAACGAAGAGGACGAGGCAACAACAGCTGAAAGGAAAATACCTTTTAAATAGCGAAACGAAATTCGCTTTGGGAATTTTGTGGAATTCATGAATATAAACAGTTACTTAGCGTAAGGCTGTTTCGATAGGCTTTAATAATTTGGGAACAAAGATAATAAAATCCTCTTTCTACTGTGCGGACAATTTAACGCAACAACACCAACTTTTCGTATTTCCCAACCGATTCCCCGGTACGCAAGACTTTCAATCTGACCTCATAAACATAAACTCCTCTTCCGATTCTGTCTCCGTAATCATCTAATCCATCCCATTGAATGTCATTATTCAGACTGGCTTCCCCATAAAAAGTATGCTCCAGAGATTTCACCAAACGCCCGGAGACAGTAAAAATTTTTACCTGGGCCTGAAGCATTTCTCCCCTTTGATTGTGTTCGAAGAAAAACCGGGTACTGTTGGTAAACGGATTGGGGTAATTCAACACATGAAATAACGCAACTTTAGAATTGTTGGCAACCACAAAGCTGGTTCTGGCCATAGAGGAATTATTCGCGACATCCCACACCTTCATTTCCAGGTCATAATTCCCTTCGGGCAAATCCTTGTATTGATAAGAGATATTGCCCTCCTGATAGGAATCTTTTTTAGCGGCATAATAATCATTCAAGACGATGCGCTTGCTGTCATCCCGATTTAAAACCGCCGTTATCTCGTGCCCGATTCCGGTTCCCAGGGTATTAATCCCACTTTCGTCAAATACTCTGGCCAGTAGTAATGGATTTTGATTCACCATCCCTCCATCTGCCCATTTTTCATCATTCATATACAAATCCAGTTGAGGGCCGGTTTTATCCTGAACCGCGGTTGTATCGGTTCCACCAACAATGATGTTGTCATAATACCCACTCCCATCTGAAACCCCATTTTCATAGTAGAGAGAGACTTTTCCAAACCCATCTTCATAGGATATATCCAAAGGAACTTTAAATTGAGCGGTAAATACGCCGTCTTTTACACTTACGGATCCATTAAAAATTCGGTTTCTCTGCCAGAAAAAGGAAAAAGGAGAAAGTATCGTATTATAGCGTGCCGGTTTGTCAAATACCGTAATATTCAAGTTGCCGTTAAAATCGCTTATCCTTGAGCCATTGGGGTATTTTACCTCTCCTTCCAGGGTAACTAAACTCAAGGCCCTCAGCGTATCGGGGATAGAAGATACGACAGAAGCATTAACTCTGGTAATCGCCGCATTGTTTTTGGGAAAAGCCAAAATAATACCCGGGTCACCCAAAAGAGCAAAACTTCTTGTGTTAAGACCAGAGCTCCAGGTATCATTTTTTGTCAATCTATACACTTCACCCAAAGAGAAAAAAGTCTGATCCTGAGGGTGTTTTCTAAATACATGACGGTAAAAATTCTGATTCAAGGCCTGATTGGGGCCGGAGTACACCAGGCGAACGGTTGTAAACATGCCGATAGAACCTCCATTGTCCTTGAGAAACAATAATTCTGCCCCCGAAGTAAGTTCCGGGTTGTCGAACCGCCCAAACTCACAGGTGGCCGTTACATAAAGAGGTAGTCTCGGGCCATTATTTAAGGCGTTTATGTCCGGAATTTCAAGGATTCTGGAATTAGACCAGCCGATTTCCCCGCCATGACCGGTATAATTTACAATCAGACTGCCCTGATCCAGGCTTCGAATCAATGCGTCCTTTGCTTCGGGAAACTTCAAAAAACCTTCGGCAGAATTTATCCCTTTATAATAATCCAGATAAATCTTATCCAGATTTAGACCCGGATTCTCGGCTTGCACCAAGCCGGAATAACTATCTGCCTGAGAAACATGAAGAGACCCTTCATCCGACTTGTGATCCGCCACCATAACAAGGCGATTTTTCCAGCTTCCAAATCCGGAATTTCCTGAGGCGTAACTTCGAATTTTATTTACCAAAACCTGAGCTTCTGCCTGGTTTTTAGCAGGTAGCCGCCCAATTCCAATATCCAGGCCATGATTTTCATAGGCATCTATTAGAATCCCGTTCGTGCCTTCGCCCCAATTACCCTCCCCATCATCCAAAAAACCAAAATAATCGTCCGAAACAAAAGAATTGGAATAGGATACAGCATTCCGACTTTCATAGGGCGGAACCAGAGAAAGGCCTGTAACCCCGGTTCTGTTTCGATAATCATAAGAACCATCCCCAAAAAGACATAACCAGGAAGGCATTTGAGTGGTATCGCTACCCGCCCTTAAATAAAACATCCGAACAAAATCCCGAATAGCGGTTACATCCTGCTTGCCGGCAGAGAATTCATGGTAAATCTGTTCTGTGGTAACCGTTGCAACCGTATGCCCTAAAATCTGAGTATGAAAATCCGCAAGTTGATTCGCCTGAGGTAACAAAGCGGGGGCCGTGACCAATAGGTAAGAAACCTGTGGCAGACCATGAAGATTCTGATTGGGGATTTTCACGCCACCAACGGGTGTCAGCAATAGAGGCGCATAGTTTCTAAACACCACAAAATCCCGATTTTGATCTGCCGGGGTACTCATTACCGCCATTGATCCATTAAGCGTATAGGGCAAATTTCGAATGTCGGAGATATCTGTGATATCCCAACAAAGATATTCGCTGTTCATTCCGCCAAAACTGATATCGGCTATCTGGGATGAAATTTGAGATTTAGGGAGGGAAAAGGGATGCTGCAAGCCACTTATAAAAGGCAATCGGGCATATTCTATTTCTATAAAATCCAACCATCCGTTGGTACCTTGTGTGGAGGAGGGTCTGTTATACCCCAGCGTAACCGGCAATTCACCATTGACCACCAAAGCAGGGGAAACCCAAAAAGTCTGGCGGACGATATTGGCATAATTACCCGTTGTATTTTCAAGAACCGTGCTACTCACCGGAATGCTACCCACACTCAGACCATTGCAAGAAACGCCAAAGGCAGTTGGCACTGCAGCTCGTGCCGCTACCTGAATGGTTACGCGTATTAATGAATCCGGGTGAGCCATGCTGACCGGCATTCTAAAGGTCTGAACACTGCTTAAATCAAAACTCTCTCCAACCCAATTGCGACCACTTTGAATAAAGTTTACTTTATCCTGCTCATAAAAAGCCATTGCTCTCACAGAACCGGGGGTATAAGTGGGTGCCGGCATAGAGGCATTTTGTATGCGCTTACCGGAAGCCTGTTGGATGTTTAAAAAATAGTAGGCTGTATCACTCATATAATGATACTGATGCTCATACTGATTGCGGGTCGTGTCCCAAACCCAGGTGTGAGGACCATGGGCATAAAATGCCAGATAATCTTCTGTATTAAAGACCCCATCGGATTCCCCGGAAACGATAACAGGAATCTCTACCAGGTCATCATACCGAAAAACACTGGTGTTCTGAGGCAAGAGGCCGGGAACTTGTCCAAAAATTCTCAAATGAGCAGGATTCAAACTACTTAAATTGATACCCAGTCCGGCAAGATACTGACCATCCAGGCGATGTACCCCATCCTGAACAACAGATATCTTATACCAATCTCCTGTAGAAAGAACGGAAGCAGAAGACAATGGCTTTGCAGATTTCTTTAGGTTAGTTGATGGGGGAATGGATTGAACTTGAAAGGAATAATCCACTTGCGCATGTTTTCGGATAGTTCGACCGTCTTTACTAACCTGCACCGGATATATTTTAATAATCTGCCATGACCGGCCTTTAATCCGGACAATCTGATCTAACATCACTGCCTGTTCCGGATACCACTCAGAAGCATAATCTTTTCCAAGGAGAGCAGGTACATGTTTGTAATCTGTAGAAAATTGAGTTTCTGTCCGTTGAGGCTGAATATTGCTTATGCGTATTTCGGTGTTACTCTCCACCGGAACCTGAAGCGTATAGAAAGGAATATTTCCTGACAGGGGATCCATTGTAGCGCCCTCAAACCACAAACCTCTTGTTTTTGCACCAGCTTCCCCAGGCACCTGAAATAGCCGAAGTGTATCCCAGGCAGGGATAAAACTCCCGGATTGACCTTGAAGTAGGGATTGGGACTTCAAAGTTTTTACAACTGGGTTAGAAATTTGCGCTTTGGTTGGACCAACGCCGGATATAGCGCGCTCCGTCTGGGCCCAAAAGCGTGTCGGCATCAAACAAACCAACACCACAAGAAATAATCTTTTGAATATTATATGCTTAATCATTTATTCGAATCAAGGCTCAAAATACAATAAAAATCCCTTTCCTCAATTAAAACACCTGATATATCCGGATATACCTGCTCAAAGCAGAAATTGGAATTAAAATGCATAGACTAAAAGAAATAAATACCCACCGAAGGATTAACTGAATTTGCTTACTTTTGATTGAAGATAGAAACGAGGTGGCTGCGAGTTCTGATTTCAAAAATCCATACAATTCAATTTTCCTTTCTGAATAGAGAAGAAAAAAAGCGTGGAAAAATGTGAAATACTTACGCAGATGCCCCCTAAAATCGAGACATTTTTAAAAGTTTGTTACAGAAAATAACAATGTAACAAACTGATTTTGAGTGTGTATTTTAATTTTTTTTCTGAAAAATTTGGAAAAAACAAAAAATGTGTATAAGTTTATAACTCAATTGCTCGCGTGTACTCTGTAAGAATTACAAGGTAATGGATAAAGGAATCCGCTTAAGACCTTTTCCCGTATTGGCAGCCCTGATGATGCTGTTGATGGGTTCTGTGTTCGCACAGGATCCTCAGTTTAGTCAGTATTACGCCAATCCGGTAGCCCTCAACCCCGGTTTAACGGGTGCTTCTGAAGGGCCTAGAATTGCTACGGGTTACCGCCGACAGTGGGCGTCCATCCCCGGCGCCTTCCGTACTTTTTATTTCACCTACGATCAACCGATTGAAATCGGTAAAGGTCTGCATGGTATTGGAATCTCCACGATGTCGGATGTTGCCGGCGAAGGGAGTTTGACCAAAACAGATATCTTATTTAATTACGCCTACAACCTTCCTCTAAATAAAAGTTGGAAGAAGTTTCAGCACTTTTTAAGGTTTGGATTGGCCGGAGGCATTCAACAAGCTACCGTTGATTTTTACAAATTGCGATTCCCTGACCAGTTAGATGCCCGTAATGGGGTTTCATTTCAAACTCAGGAACCACAATTCTCTGAAAGTCGGACCATTCCGGATGTAAATGCCGGCTTGGTTTATTATAACGATCACATGTATTTTGGGTTTTCGGCTTCTCATATCACAGAGCCCGCTCAACGGTTTTCTCCGGTTCAATTAACCAATATTGTAACCCCCAATGGAAGAACGGTGGATACCAATCCGAAGCTGCCTATGAAAACCCAAATTACAGCAGGGGTAAAAATTCCGATTGGTCCGGTCAATTACCGGGAACAATATGTATTAACGCCGGTCTTTATCCATAAAAGGCAGGCCTCTTTCACTCAGCTTGACATTGGTGCCTATCTTACTGCTGAACCAATGGTTTTTGGTTTATACTACAGAGGGTCCAATATGCGTGTAGATCAAGGATCGAAGTCTTTTGAAATTAGCACCTTTAAGGCCTTTGGTAATGAAGCCTTAGTTGGATTAGTTGGTTTCAAAAAAGGTATTCTAAGTTTTGGTTACTCCTATGATTTCACAATCTCTCAGTTAACCAATCAGATTTCTGGCGGCTCTCATGAATTAGCTCTGGTTCTTGAGTTCGAAAGAAATCCGAAAACGAAATTTAAACACCGTAAAATGCCCTGTCCCCGTTTCTGATCTCAGCGCATCAATTTATGAATCTTGCTTTGTGTAATATAAAAATCAGGTCACTCTCTATGAAAAGATCGTTCATGGTACTTCCTATTGTGGGATTAATAATAGCCGGACTTCTTGGCTCCTGTGGAGCTCCGGATATTAATTTTCCTGGCAAGGCCAGCTCCAAAACCGGAGACAAATACGCTTTCAAGGACGGAGCAGAAGGCTTCCCTGTTAAAGAATTCAAGGGAATGGCAACTGCACCCGGATTGGTATTCATTATCGGCGGAACCTATTTTATGGGTGGAGGTGAAAAGGATATTGAATACAGTTTTGACAATCGTAAAAAACAAGTTACGGTCTCCAGTTTTTACATGGATGAAACGGAAATCTCAAATCTGGATTACAAAGAATTCTTGTACTATATTTTGCAAGACTCCGGGGAGTTTATGTTCTCTCAATTATATCCCGACACAACTGTTTGGTTGAGAGACTTTACCTACAACGACCCAATGTTTGAATACTATTTTTCTCATGTAGCATTCAACACGTATCCTGTAGTTGGCATTACCTGGCACAAGGCTAACGCCTACTGTAACTGGCGTACAGCGCATGTTAACAATCGCCTGTTGGAGAAAGACCCAGAGGCTGTTTTATGGCCCAGATATCGCCTCCCAACCGAGTCTGAATGGGAGTACGCCGCCAGAGGTCTACTTGAACAAGAAAACTACACCTGGGAAGGTAAATCCCTTCGCACACCTTATGGAGACTTTAAATCTAACTTCAAAAGAGGTCGCGGAGATTATGCAGGTTGGGCCGGTGGTACATCCGGTAAAGACCTGAGATTCTTCACCGATGGTCATTTTTACATGGGTCCCGTTCAAGGATTTTATCCGAACGATTTTGGTCTCTTTAATATGGCCGGAAATGTGGCGGAATGGTGCGAGGATACCTATCGTGTATTGTCTTACGAAGACGAAGACGACCTCAATCCGATTCGTCGTTTTGGGAAATCTAAAATTCGTCCGGATAAGTTATTGGATGATACAGGGTATAATGAGAAGTTTTCTCTCTTGTACAACCCAGATCCAAATGCAAGACCAGGCGCTGAAAATGACGACAACATTAAGGTTTACAGAGGTGGTTCCTGGTTTGATGTAGCTTACTTCCTTACAGCCGGATCTCGTAGATTCATGCATGCGGATACTTCCAGCAACACCGTTGGTTTCCGTTGTGTAATGACCAGATTGGGAAGCCCGAAATAATAAAAGAACAAACATATAAAAAGCCCCGCCGGAAAAGGTGGGGCTTTTTTTTGCATTTATCTCGGCTTGCACCAAGCGGGGGCTTGCACCAAGCGGAAAACTTATTTAACTCTTAATACCCCCCTAAACCCTCTCGCTGCATAAAAAGATTGAGCGCCATTATGATAAATAAATACCGTTCCATATCGATAATCCCCAAAAATAGCCCCGCCCAATTTCCTTATTTCGGCAGGGGTGGACAGCCAACTGGAGGTCTTAGCATCAAATTTTCCAACCTTTTGTAACGCTTTATAATCCGCCTCTGTCATAAGTTCAATTCCCATTTCAGAGGCCATATCCACTGCCGTGTTTTCAGGTTTGATATCTTTCCTCGATTCCCATCCTTCCCGGTCATAACATAAACTTCTCCGCCCGGAGGGACTTTCAGGAGAGCAATCAAAGAAAATAATCGCATTTGTTTGGGAATCTGTCCCTACCACATCCGGCTCTCCTCCGGTTCTTTCCATTTCGTTTAATGACCAAAGGGAACGCGGATCAGACAGTAACCGGTCTTTTACCTCCTCCCAAGAAATACCCTTATGTCGAGATGCATTTTTAGAAAAACGAAGTTCCAGTAATTCCAGTAATGCTCGGCTTTGATCTTTAGTAAGCTTATTGTTTGTGCCCATAATCTTGATTTCTAACGCAAATTTAAGGCATTAATTTTTCCGGGGTTGCCTGAACCGGATTTGGAATGAAAGGCATAATGAATGTCATTTGATTAACTTTGCAATATGATTATTCGATTATTAGTTGTTCTATGTTTTGTTAGTCTGAAGGTCTCTGCATCTACAGATACCCTTCGATATACGATTAATTTGAATGAGGCTGAAAAAGGCCAAATTCGGGTTAAAGGCGTATTGCCCCCTTCCTCCACAGATCAAATTATCTGGCAAATGCCTGCCATCGTTCCCGGCACTTATAAAATTTATGATTTCGGCCGGTTTATCTCCTCCTTCAATGTTTCCGCCTCTAACGGAAATACCTTATCAACGATTTGCCCCAATCCTAACCAATGGATTGTCAATAGCCGTGAAGCCATCACCATAGATTACACCGTCTCTCAAACCAAACCCCAGGAGAATGCATGGGAACAAGAAGAGGAAGAGGAAAGGGAGGAAGAGTTGAAAAAACCAGCAATGGAAGAGGAAAGTATTACACTGGAAGAAGAAAATGGCAAAACCGTCTTCTATCCTGCCGGGACGATCTTCAAACCGGGAGAGGTCTTTTTGCTAAATACCTTTGCTGCGATGGGGTATGCGAATGGACAAACCAATACCCCAATTCGACTGACCCTTATTTTACCGGATAGCATGCATGCTGCTACGGCAAAAGAGGTTTTTTATCAATCCAAAGATACGGTCGAGTTTATCTATCACTCATACCATGAGTTCACTGATCAACCCCTCCTAATTTCGAAACCCGAGACAGCGGTCTTGAGATTTGATGAATCTCAAGTTTTGGTAGCCGTCTATGATGCTGAAAGAAAAACACCTGCAGCAAAAATTGCAGACAAACTCAAAAAAGTCCTGGATGCCCAACAACAATATTTATCCGGAAAACTTCCCGTTAAGAATTATGCATTTCTGATTTATATTGATTCTGATTTTGACCTATTCGGTTCATTTGGTGCCCTGGAGCACAATTATTCCTCGGTGTATTATTTACCTGCAATGGAAGAAGAATGGATTTATGACCAAATCAAAGACATTGGTGCACATGAGTTCTTCCACATCCTGACTCCCCTTAATTTACATTCTGAACAAATCCATAATTTTAATTTCGAAAAACCGGAAATGTCCCGGCATTTATGGTTGTATGAAGGGGTAACGGAATACGCCTCCCATCTGGTACAAGTGCAGTATGACCTTAAAACAGAAAAAGAATTTCTTGAAACCATACGGGAAAAAATTCAAGAAGCCAGAGAATACAAAGACACAATCTCCATGATAGAGATGAGTCTGGGCTGTCTGGATACTTTCGAATCCGAATATCAGAGTGTTTACTCCAGAGGTGCATTGGTAGCAATGGGATTGGACTTGGTGTTAAGGAGGTATATGCCGGATCATAGTGGTTTGGCCGATTTAATGAATCGCCTTTCTTTACAATATGGTAAGGATAAACCTTTTGTGGACACTGCGTTATTCAGCATCATCGAACAGGCGTCTGTCCCCGAAGCCGGAACCTACCTAAGAGAATATGTTGGAAAAGCCGGAAGTCTTCCTTTAATGGAGTTGTTAGATTATGCGGGATATCGTTATCTCAAAGTGAAAACCTTCAAAGGCCTTACCTTAGGCGGAATTGATTTGAATGTTAATCCTGAAACCGGTAGGTTAATGGCTATTGAAACCAATTATATGGATAAATTCGGAAAAAAAATCGGGTATAAAACCGGTGATGAATTTATGAAACTCAATGGTCAAGAATTGACCATCGAAAATCTGGAAAAGATTTTCACAGCCTTTTTCGAAGAAATCAAGGAAGGAGATTTGGTAAAACTGGAACTCCTCCGGACCCAAAAAAATGGGAAAACCAAAATCGTAAAGCGTGAAGCAAACATGATTTTTGTAGAATACACACAAGAAGATGTAATAGAAAGAAACCCGGATGCCAATGCCTTACAACAAACGGTGAGAAAAGCATGGTTAAAGCGATTGGATTAATCTATCGCGAGGACTTATTTATACCTTATTTCCGTCTTTTTCGTTCTTAGAAGTTTACAGACTCAAGATATTGAACATATCTGTAGGTTTAAGTAATTTTGAAATATTAACACCAGTATGTTGCGTATCAAACAAACAATGGAACTATTCGCCTTTTTCAAATCTGCCTACTTTGAAGCAAGGCATGCAATATCCATCCAAAAGAGGATATTGGTTTTAGTTGCTGCATTATTGGTTGTATCCTATTCCAATGCTGTATTAGCACAATATAAAAACCCGGGAGATGCCCCTAAAACGGTATATCAACTTTCCGGAATCGTTATAGGAAAAAAGAACGCCCAACCTGCTGCTTATGCAGTGGTTCGAATTAATCACAGCCGAAGAGGCGTCATTGCAGATGAAAAGGGCTTTTATAGTATTCCGGTAGTAGCAGGCGATACCCTCTATATCAGTTGCCTGGGCTATAAAAAGACAGGATTTGTCTTTTCCGATTATTTAAAAGAATATCAAGGCGATAAAGAGACACAGTTTGTATATGTTATCCATTACCTGGAAGAAGATAGTGTCACGCTGCCGACTATAACAATCTATCCTTACGACAGCCCTGAAAAAATCAAAACCGCCATCTTGGCAATGGGCATGCCGGAAGGCTCACCGGATGATCTCGCAAGAGACAATCTAGACCCGGAAGTCATGCGATATTTGATGGAAGAATTACCCAGAGATGGAAAAGAAAGTGTAACGATTGGAGCGAAGATGTATTCTGATCGGGTGATTGCTGCCAACAAAGTAGCCACTGTTCCATTCTTTGACCCCATCGCTATGGGAAAATTTATCAGTTACATGAGTGAAAGATCTCGAGATAAAAAAGAAAAAATTTACAATTTCTGGCCGGATGAAAAATAAATTCTTTTTTACATCTTTCCTTTACTTAATCCCGTTTAAACCGGAACTTTAATCTTTCATTTTTGTTTTAAAAAATATGTACCCAGAACCATTAGTAGCCCCTATGCGGGCAGAACTCACCTCAATCGGGGTGAAAGAATTAAAAACAGCGGACGAAGTGGTAGAAGCTATAGAAAAAAACAGCGGTACCACGCTACTTGTAATCAATTCTGTTTGTGGTTGTGCGGCTGGTGCAGCCCGCCCTTCTATTAAACTAGCGCTTGCCCACCCTAAAAAACCCGATCATGCCGTTACGGTTTTTGCCGGCGTGGATAAAGACGCTGTGGCCAAAGCCAGGAATTACCTTCTGCCATTTCCTCCTTCTTCTCCATGTATTGCCTTGATTAAAGATGGTAAGTTGGTGCACATGATTGAAAGACATCATATTGAAGGCCGGATGGCAGAGCAGATTGCCGATAACTTAAAAGGGGCATTCGATCAGTATTGTTAGTTAGTGTTCATAGTTGGTTAAAGGGAAAGGGGTTCAGTAATGGGCCCTTTTCTTTTTTAAGATTCCTCTACCAGCCAATGCTTCAGCTCTTCCGGTACCTGGAGTTTGACTTGTTGTACATGATCATACATCACCAGAGCATCATTGCCTGTGGCACACAACTGACCTGTTGAAGAATGGATTTTATGCGCCAATTGAAAACTCGTATTACCAATCCGTATGAGTCGGGATTGAATCAAAATGTTACCCGGATAATGTAAGGGGTGGATAAAATCACACTGGACTGAAGCCAGAATAGGCCCCTTTCGTTCTTTACGAAAGACCGAAGCCAAACCAGTCACTTCCCAAAACTGCACGCGTGCCGATTGCAAATATTTGAAATACGACACATTGTTGATATGCCCGAATAAATCCATTTCGCTCCAGTCTAAGCGCAACTCCAGCTTGACAATTTTTGCCTGTTCATCCATAACCGAAATTACACAGGATTTCGGCAGGAAGCGCATGACCCTATAGATTTCAGAAGTATCTTTGTCTTTACAAACACATAAACTTATGTACACAGGCATACTCCATCTTCACAAAGTCGTAGTCGGACTTTTTATTTTTATCTACCTGATCAAAACCATCTTTCTCCTGATGCCGGGAAAAGAGGAGGTTCTGGAAAAGATAAAGAAATTTATGAAAATACCAGAAATGGCGATTGCCTTTCTAATGTTAGGGACAGGCATTTATTTATTACTGAATGCCAGTGATATGTCCACTTTGTTGATTATAAAAATAACTGCTGTCTTTGCCTCGATTCCCCTGGCCGTTATTGGTTTTAAAAAGAATATAAAACTCCTGGCCGTCCTTTCCCTCCTATTACTCGTAGGATCTTATGGCATGGCAGAGATTCACAAGAAGCGCAAATCAATGATTGAACCTGAGTTGCTGACCATCAATCCAACCCAGGACCAATTACTCTCGCAAGCCAAGAGCATCTATCTTTCCAATTGCGCAGCCTGCCATGGAGCAGACGGTAAACTCGGCCTATCCGGCGCCAAGGATTTAACAGCTTCTCAATTAACCTACGAGCAGAAATATGAAGTCATAAAATATGGTAAAAATGCCATGCCTTCTTATCGTCAGTTAAGCGATGAGCAAATTAATGCATTGATTGCGTATACGGATGGGTTGTGATGCCAATACCACATCACCACATTTTTTCAAATTCCTTAAACCTTGCCTCCAATAATCTACGCAGTTTTTCTTTTATCTCTGCCTCTTCAATATGGGAATACTTGATGGCATTAAAAGAAATTTGTTTGATATCGCTATAACTTAATTCCGGATAGCGTTCAGCAAGCAGGACAAATTCATCCGTCAAAGAATTTCTTAATACCCCCGGATCATCAGTAGATAAAACAATCGGCACGCCTGCCTGATGAAAGGCAACCACCGGATGTTGATCATGTGAAACCCTTAACAAGAATTCATTGCTGGAAAGATTTATTTCCACAGGGATGTCATTGGCCTTCATTTTCTCAAACAATTCTGCTCTGCCTGCATCCCAACTAACATCTGTTCCATGTCCAATGCGGGAGGCACCAGCCACTTCTACAGCTGCACGAACATGCCAACCCAATTCTTCCGGCTTTACCAAACCCGTCGTTAATTCCCCGGCATGCACCGCAAAACGAACGGAAGGAAATTTTTCCTTACAGAATTTATACATCTGCATTTGCAACCAATAATCCCGAATAGTAACAGGATCATCTTCGGGGGCAACTATATTTACACCAACAATCAATGGACTTTTCTCGGCAGAATAAAATCCAAACACCATATCTCTAAATACGGATACAGGCTGAAATACACGCACAATATAATTTTGATATCTGAGCACAAATTCTTCTGAATCGATACCCTGATGCAAACTATCAACAGCGCGGTTGTGACCGTCGGCCAAGGCCGGTAAACTACCAGACATTAATTCCTTAAAATAAATATCCAGCAATTGACGGGTTATAACCGTATCCTTATTTTGACCCGCAGCAATTAATTGGGTGTTGAAAGAATCCGGAGGAAGGGGAATGGAGAAGGATGGTAGGGGAAGAAAAATACTTTCGAGGTATAATACCCCTTCGTTAATCGCCCGATTCCGAATATCCATCATACCGGATTTGGGGTCTGACATCATGATAGGAATAAAACCCATAAAAGCATTGAAAAAATGTGCTTCTGGTGTTAAAAATCCGGGTTGAAAATTCCGTACAGACCAGCGCTGCATTAATTTTTCCCGAAGCACAGGCCAACCCGGACTCACAGAATAATCTTTAAGCGACACAAAACCCGGAGCCGGACTTTGCTGTACATTTAAAGAATTCAAATCAACGAAAAAATTCTGACGAATGGCTATGTCAAGATAGGTCTCTGCATACACAGCCCCATCAAAATGATGATGTAGATCTCCTCCTTTAGGAAATGTTCTGAAAAAGGCCTGTAAGGCAGCACGGTCGCTCCGGATGCTGTCCAGATAACGATTCATCTTCCTATCCTGCTGATAATCCTTGCTACAAGAAAGTACAAGACCTAAACCAATAAAAATAAATAAGCGTCTTAAAATAGGTATTCTTATCATGGCACAAAGATACAGCGTCTTGGAAAATTATTTCGGAAAATATAGCAAACTCAATTTAACCAGGCATCCACCCACTCAGACTTTGAGAGTATTATGGTTCTTTCCGGAAAGCCACTGATCACCAGTCGTGCGCCACAAGCCTCAGCTTCCATAGCAGATAAGCCCATGCTTTCTCCCTTAGAAAAACAAATCCAAACATCCAATGTCTGAAGCCAATCACGAATCTCTGTTCTGGAAACAGGCGGCATTATTTTTACCCGGTCCGATATGCCGGCGTTATTAATTGCCTGCTGAAAGGCCGCCTGATCCGCGCCTTCTCCAATAGCTTCGAATTGAAATAGTTCACCCTGTTGCAGAAGATATTGGGGAATATCAAAGATGCCTTTCCATCGTATAAATCGACCATGATATCCGATTTTAAGACAAGAATTAGGAGGACGCTTTTCTAAGGGCTTCCAGAATTCTGTATCTAAAACATGAGCAATAACCTGGACATGGGCGTGGGGTTTGAAACGCCTATAGTGTGAAGCCATTTCTTCCGTAAAACAAATAACTTTTTCCGCTTGCTGTATTGCGGATCTCAATGCCCACTTCTCTGAATGCGTTTGTAATAGCGGAAATGTGTGAACCGGAACAATTAGTTTAAATGGAATCTTCCATACATTTTTCGCCAACCACACGCCTGGCCAGGCTGTCGCAGAATGTAAAATGATTTGATGAGGTTTTAACTTTTGAATATGCCGTGATATATTCCAAAAGGCCACAACATCCAAACCCTTTGCCTTCCTCATAAATATTACCTCAAGCCCCAAAGCCTGAATTTCTTTTACAAGCGCTGGATTAGGATCTTCTGTTCCCCATGCCAATGCCAGATGCACATGTTGTCTGTCCCACTTCGCCAATTGTTCAAAAATTGGAAATGTACCACCGATGGATGCATGAATGATGTGCAGAATCATTGGGGAAATTTACGGAAATATTGGGATGGGGCGTTGGGGTGATGTAGAGCCAGGGCATGCGGGTGATGTAGAGCCAGGGCATGCGGGTGATGGTTGATTGTAGAGACAGGGCATGCCCTGTCTCTACAATCCAACCATCCCCCGAAACATTTCCCGCCATGCCACGCGGGTGAAATAATGTTTATCGGAAATCATCACGATAGTGGTTTGGGTTCGGGGATGAACATAAATAAATTGATCATATAAACCACGGGCATTGAAATCGCAATCAGGATAGCCCCCCGTTTGCCATTGAAAGGGGCGGGGACGAAGTTTATTGGGGTCGGTTTCCCCATCGCACCAGGTGGCTCTCGTCACCCACTCTTTAGATAACACCTGTTGCCCATTCCAATTGCCCTGATGTAAGAACAAACGACCAAAGCGTGCAAGATCTTTAACTTTTGTTTGAAGGCAACAAAAAGTTCTTACTCTTCCCCCCTTACGATCGGTGGACCATTGGGCATCGGCTTCCATACCAAGGGGTTTCCATATTTTTTCGGATAAATAATCTTGTAAGGGTTTCCCCACTGCCCTTTCTGTCAATAAACCCAGCAGGTAGGTATTGACATCCTGGTACTCGTATTGGGTGCCTGGTTTACGGTCAAAACGCAAATGCGGAAGGCTCCCTTCCTGATGCCGACGATGATAAAGAGCTGTCATACGACCTGCCGGATTGTAAGGGATTTCCCGAAAACGAATGCCGGAAGTATGCTCAAGCAAATGAATAATCTTTAATTCCTCTGCCCATTTTCTGCCTTCTAACTCCGGGATATACTTCACAACCGGATCTTCTATGGATGAGATAGCACCCTCGTCTATCGCCATACCGGTAAGCGTAGAGGTAAAAGATTTCGCAACTGAAAAGGAAGTGAAATAGCGCTCGGGTTTATAATCTTTAAAATAGCGCTCGCAAAGAATGGTATCCTTCCTGATCATCACAAATGCCGCTACTTTGTTTTTTCGGAGAACTGCTTCCAGTGCAGCTGTATCGCCGGGCTTCTGATTAAATCTTACCACCTGAGACAGGAATTGATTTTGACGATGAAGGGATTGGTCATAAAAATGAAAAGGATTCAGGGAATCGTTCTTCACCACCACATATTCCTGCCACCTGAAGTCATGCTGTCCTGGCATTTGAATCGCTGCCATACGAAGAAAGCGACAGGAGGGTAAGAGACCTATGCTTAGGAGAACAAAAAGACGAACCATATGAATACATTAGTTTGTGTTAAATTAAATAATCTTTTTTGATTGTTCATCATGACTTGGGATGAATAAAACACACGCCCAAGCGTCGATAAAAAATAATAACAAGCCATATATGAATGTTTTTAATTATCGAAAATATCGTTAATCAATTGTTAAATACAGATAGAGTTCCATTTTATGTTAATGGGAATTTAATGGGAAGCAATCCCACCTTTGATAGGTTAGATTATTTTATTCTAAATCGAACAAATCCAATTATCAGGATTAATTTAATTTTTCCTGACTTGTCCCCTTAAAATTTAGTGCGGTGATAAATGCTTGTTTATCAATGTATTGATATTTTATTTGTGTAAATTTACCGCACTAAGGGGCTATTTTGACATGAAAATCAGGGTAGTAAAGACCGCATCTAAAGCCAGTGCGGTACAAGTAGTTCGGTATCAAAACAACAGGCGGATCGTTTTGCATCATGTCGGATCGGCGCATAGCGAATCTGAACTTGCAGATCTGATGGTTGCTGCACAAGAATGGATAAAAGACTATTCCAGGCAGTTGTCAATGTTTCCTGATGAAAATCCGAACAAACTATTGCACCTCAATCATTGTAGTTTTATTGGCGTTCAATACCATTATTTCTACCAACAAGTAAGGCTTATTCAGAATATGTTTGGATTTACTGATTTGCCTCCATTATTGAATGATCTGGTATGTATCCGAATATTAGAGCCCGCTTCTAAACTTCGTTCATTAGAACTGTTAGAACAGTTTTTTGGAATCAAGCACAGCCGAAAAAATTATTACCGTATAGCGCCTCAATGCATTGAACTAAAAGAATCTGTAGAGAACAAAGTTGTAGCTTTTGCCCAAACAAATTATTCGTTCAATTTCGACATTGTATTTTATGATGTTACAACGCTTTACTTTGAGACCTTTGAAGAAGATGAATTTCGGAAGAATGGTTTTTCTAAGGAAAACAAGTCCCAACAGCCACAGATACTGATTGCTTTGATGGTTACGAAAGAAGGCTTTCCTATTGCCTATGAAATATTCCGGGGCAATACTTTTGAAGGGCATACTATTATTCCTGTCATCAAGGATTTTATCCAAAGAAATAAGGTAAAGGAATTTACGGTGGTTGCGGATGCCGCTATGATTAGTTCGGAAAACATAGCACAATTAACTCAAAGCAATATTAGCTATATCGTCGGAGCAAGAATGGGTAATCTTTCGGCCGAATTGCTTGATTCTATAGATAAAAAGATTGACAGACAAGACGGCAAAAGCATCAGGGTAAAAACCGAATTAGGTTATCTCATTTGTAGTTATTCTTCTGTACGATATCGTAAAGATTTATACGAAATGAACAAACAAATTGAAAAAGCAAAGCAGGTAATAGAAACTCCCTCTAAGACCAAAAAGATAAAGTTTACCAAGACCAGTAATCAGAAGTTGGAAATCAATGAGGGACTGATTGAAAAAACTAAAAAACTATTGGGGATTAAGGGTTATTACACGAATCTAAATGAGCAAGTATCAGACAACAAAACTATTATTGAGCGTTATCACGAACTATACAAAATAGAGCAAGCGTTTAGGGTGTCAAAAAGCGATTTACAGACGAGGCCAATTTTTCATTTTAAGGAGCAACCAATCAAACTCCATATATTGACATGCTTCATGGCTTTAACCATCTCAAAACATATCGAGATTAAAGCTGGTATTTCAATAAGAAAATTTCTAGATGAGGCCAAAAAGATTGTTGATGGTCAAATTTTAAATCACATGACAGGCCAATCTGTAACGATCAAAGCCAATCCGACTCAAAAAATGCAGGAAATCGTTTCCAAAATATTGCCACCGCACTAAAAGGGACAAGTCAGGAGTTCCATTTTATGTTAATGGGAATTTAATGGGAAGCAATCCCACCTTTGATAGGTTAGATTATTTTATTCTAAATCGAACAAATCCAATTATCAGGATTAATTTAATTTTTGATAATTCCCTATGTGATTTTTCGCGCACCTTTACACATCGAAAAATTAAAAATAAAAGGGCCTAAATAGGCCCTTTTATTTTTCAATGACGGATGAAATCCGAAATAACTAAACTTAATATTTAATCACCTGATAGGTTTTACTTTCATCTCCGGAAACTACCCTGAAAAAATAAACTCCAGGGGAAATTGAGCTAGTCTCCAATTTGCCTGCCAACCTATATTGAGGAGATTCTTTAAGTACACATATACCTTGTACATTCCACAATTCAGTCCAAGTAATTTCTTCGCCTGTTGTACTTCTCCATTCCAAATTATCCTTGAAGGGGACCGGATAAACCTCAACCTCAAGAGACATAGATTCTATGTGTCCTGTAGATGTTTTATCCATGACTTCCTCATAACTATTAATTTCTTGAGGGATACTTTCTAATGGATCATTTGTGGAAGCCATTCGACAACTATTTACAACCAGGGTGGCAGTCTTTTGAATTGCTCCACAACCGGTAGTCGTTGCGGTAAGCGTATAAGTACCAGCCTGATTCAACTGAACATTGGACAAGGATGGATTTTGCAAACTCGACGAATACCCATTGGGGCCATCCCAGCGATAGGTAGAGCCTGACGGAGCGGTCCCGGTGAAAAACACAGCATTCCCTCGACAAACCGGAGTTCCTACCGATGCTGTTACAGAGGATTGACCCTGAACAACAGCCGTTCGAGTGCCACTAAAGGAAGGACATCCGGGACTTGAAATTGTTAGGGAATATACCCCACTATTATTTGTTTGTGCATTCGGTATTGATGCCGTGACCGTGGAAGCAGTAAAGCCTTGAGGTCCTGTCCATGAATATGTAACCCCTGTAAATGAAGTAGCGGACAACCCTAATGTAGAACCCTCACAAATTGGTGAAGTGATGGAAGTAGAGGCCGAACTCACACTTGGACTTATCGTAACGGTGTGCGTACCTGTTGAACTTCCGCATCCTGTTATGGTAACTGTAAGCGTATAAACACCTGACATTGCTTGTTGAGCATTTGATCTGGTTGGGTTTTGGGTATTCGAGGTATAACCACCAGGACCACTCCAGGCATAGGTGGCAGAGGATTGGGTGGAAGCCGTTAAGGTCAATACATTTCCGGCGCATATTGGACTATTGCTTCCTGGATTTGATACCGCTGTATTATTAACAACAACCGTTGCATTTCTGGTAACTGCCGCACAACCGGGTGATGTTGCGGTTAGGGTATATTGACCGGCATTGGAGGAAGTAGCACCCAAAATTGAAATAGCATTTCCGGTATTGGAATAACTCGAGGGTCCTTCCCATAAATAGGTACCATTTCCAATAGCAGCAACGCTCAAACTTAAGGTATTACCTGCGCAAACGGGACTATTTGTTACAACGGATACTGCAGATTGGGATGCCCCCACAGCCACGCTCGTAGTAGAGGTAACCGGAGGACAACCTGATGTTGTAACCAAAAGTGTGTATATGCCTGTTTGTAAACTTGTGACGCCAGCAATTGTAGGGTTTTGGCTTGAGGATGTGAATCCATTCGGGCCAGACCATGCATAAACGGTATTAGTATTATTTGATGTCGAAAGTTGTAATGAAGCCCCTTGGCATACAGGACTATTACTGCCGGGCGTTACAATAGGATTGCTATTAACTAAAACCGTTAGCTGCCTTAATACCGGTGAACAACCGGGAGAGGTTGCTGTTAATGTATATTGACCACTATTTAAAGCCGTTGCAAGTGGAAGACTAGCGGTACTTCCGCTTGCTGAATATCCTGAAGGGCCTTCCCATAAATAACTTCCATTTCCAATAGATGCCAAACTAAACTGAAGTGTGTTGCCTGCACAAATTGGACTATTTGAGGTAGCCGCAACACTACTTTGAGATGCCCCAATAACAACAGTTGTTGTACCACTTATTGGGCTACACCCGGCTGCTGTCGCAGTAAGCGTATAAACCCCCGCTTGCAAAGTCTGTGCGGATGACAAAGTTGGATTCTGATTGGTCGAGGTAAAGGAATTCGGACCTGCCCATATATAAGTAGTATTGGTATTATTGGGGTTTGACAGGACCAAATTACTGCCCGCACATACAGGACTATTACTGCCGGGCGTTACAATAGGATTGCTATTAACTACAACCGTTAGCTGCCTTAATACCGGAGAACAACCGGGTGCGGAAGCTGTTAAGGTGTATTGACCACTATTTAAAGCCGTTGCTAGTGGAAGACTGGCAGTGCTTCCGCTAGCTGAATAGCCTGATGGGCCTTCCCATAAATAACTTCCATTTCCGACAGATGCCACACTAAACTGTAACGTGTTACCTTCACAAATAGGACTATTTGAGGTAGCCGCAACACTACTTTGAGAAGATCCAATAACTACCGTTGTTGTACCACTTATTGGGCTACACCCAGCTGATGTTGCTGTAAGGGTATATACGCCCGCTTGCAAGGACTGGGCGGATGACAATGTTGGATTCTGATTGGTCGAGGTAAAGGAATTCGGACCTGCCCATGTATAAGTAGTATTGGTATTATTGGGGTTTGACAGGATCAAATTACTACCCGCACATACAGGACTATTACTGCCGGGTGTTACCACGGCCGGACTATTTATTACGACGGATACATTTCTTTCTGCCGAAATACATCCGGGCGTTCCTACCTGAACGGTATAAATACCTGCTGCACCCGTATTTACATTAGACCTAACTACTGTTCTTTGGTCACTTGTGAAACCTCCTGGTCCAGACCATAAATAAGTAGCACTAGGAAAAGAGCTTGTTGTAAGAATAAGGTTTCCGGCAACACAGATTGGACTATTGGTACCAGCGGTTGCAGATGATGGGGAAATACTTACAACGACTATTGTCTGCGATGTTACACTAGGGCATCCTGGTATAGAGGCCACAACTGTATAAATGCCCGACCTGATGGGTTGAACTGAAGCGATTGTGGCGCTTTGGCCAGTTGCTGTGTAGCCCGACGGACCACTCCATGCATAACTCACATTCGTCTGAACCGCGGCTGTTAAGGTTAAAACATTACCCTGACAAACAGGCGAATTACTTCCCGGTGAAGGGACTGGCGTTGTATTCACCACAACACTGGTTGTCTTAACCACGGGAGAACATCCCGGTGTTGTAATTTGTAATGTGTAAACCCCTGCCCTACCGGAGGTCATGGAGGTTCGACTTGGAGCAACCTGGTTTGAAACAAAACTTTCGGGTCCGCTCCATGCATATTGGGCACCGCTATATCGGGTAGAAGTTAAATTCAATACACTACCTGCACATATCGGCGAATTACTTGAGATAACCGCACCCTGAGCATTTGCACCTATCACCACAGATATAGATTTTGTAACTGTGCCACAACCGGCTGTAGAGGCAGTGACGGTATATATACCGGAAAAAGTAGGATTGACATTTGCTCTGCTCACACTTTCGCCTGAAGCCGAATAACCTCCCGGACCATTCCAGGTAATTGAAACCCCTTGAACTAAGGCTTGATTCATTGATAATACATTTCCTTCACATACCGGACTATTGGTTGTAGCGGATACGACTGGTCTTTGTTGTACAACCACTGTTACCTGTCTGCTAACCGTACCACATCCCGGAATTGTCACCGATAAATTATATATCCCACTATTGGATGAATTAGACCTATTAATCGATGGATTTTGACGCTGTGAAGTAAAACCGGAAGGACCAGTCCAGGCATAAGTTGCCCCTGTATGGCTGGAGGCGGTAAAATACAAGGGTACCTCACTACAAACAGGTGAATTAACCGTTGTTGTGACCACCGAATTATTAATCGTTACACCTGTTGATATACTCCTAGACCCACAACCAGGAGTTGAAATGGTTAGGGAATATTGACCATTGTCTGATTGGGTCAAATTGGATAGTGCTATCGATGGCGTCGTACCCAAAATACCTCTGGGACCAGACCATTGTATCGTGCCGGTTCCTATTATAGATGGCGTTATGCTTAAATTAAGATTGAGGCCTACGCAAACAGGACTATTACTAACTATTCTGAAACCACTTAATACCTGACCAACCTGCAATTGAAGCGTGTCTGCATAAACACCACATTTATTTGAATCTCTAGCAATATAAGTCCCGGATTGAACCGGCTGAACATTAATAAGCGTCGTTGACCTACCATTATAACTAAATCCATTGGGCCCTTGCCAGGTGGTTGTATTTCCTCCCGTTGCATTCAAATAAACCGAATTCCCCGCACACACAGGGGATGTTGTGGAAATTGTTACGACTGGATCCAATGAAGTAACGGTCGTAACATAGTTTGCCGTCCCACAAGCCTGATTACTTACGGATAAACTATACTGACCTGCCATCCCAATACTCATATTAGAACGCGACAAACTATCTCCTTGTGCTGAAAAACCTCCCGGACCCCTCCAGACATAATTCAAATCTAAATGACGGGTTGCCGTTAAAATTAAATCTGTGCCAATACAAACGGGTGAGTTAGAGCCTCTGCTTAATCCTGTTACTCTTCTCTGAACCAAAGCACTTACTGTCGATGAACGAACCCCACATGTCGGATGTGTAACCGTAACGCTATAAGTTCCCGTTGCAGATAAGGTACTGGTATTAATGGAGGGATTGATTTGTGTTGAGGTAAAACCATTAGGACCGGACCAGGCATAACTACTCCCTTGAGGGCCAACCGAGTTTAAATACAATGGTGACCCTTCACATATAGTTCCGGATGAGGTTGCCTGCACGGTCGTATCCAATACCATTATAGTGGTGGTTTGGGTCATACTCAAACATCCGGCAGAACTCATCGTTGCAGAATACAAACCTCCCATTGGAGCGGTTGCATTATTTCGACTTATTGAGATTCCCGTACCGGTATAGCCATCCGGCGCCAGCCAATTTATGGTTAAGCCGGTGGTACCGCCGGATGCCGACAATTGTATTGTACCACCAAAACATACTGGTGTATTAGGAACAAGACTAATATTACTCGGGCGGGAATTTATCTGAACCGAAACGGTTCCTGTCAACATATTTTGACAACCAGAAACACTGACCATTAAAGTATAAATCCCTGATCTGGACAAGGATGTGTTTTGAATACTTGGGTTCACCTGACTGCTGCTATATCCCCCTGGCCCAGACCAAACATATTGACCACCAGAGATGACCGTACTGGATAGCAATAACTGATCTCCCTCACAAATTGGACTGTTTGAACCTGTTTGCAAGGTTACAGAGGTCACCGTTAACACGCTGGAAGTACCCGAGCATCCATTTCCATCCATTACGGTAACCTGATAAGTGCCGGCCTGAGAAACCTGAATACTTGAAGTAGTTGCCCCCGTATTCCACAAATAGGAAGTGTAACCTGAATCAGCTAACAAAATAGTGGTTCGACCCTGACACAAATTCAGAGTGCCCTGATTTTGAACCTGTACCACTATGGGTTGACAGGCGTGTACATGGTGAAGGCTTATCGTTAGTAATATAAAAGGAAGAAAAACAAGAATTGATAGTATGTTATTTTTTATGCTTTTTATGTTCATATTATGCTTAAGTTTTTGTTTTTTTCAAAAACATTACAAAAGTAAATTCATTCAAATTAACAATTAGTGATTTTTATCACTATTTCCATATTCTAGAAAAAAATGAACCTAAGTATTTGATATTGAGTGTCTTTTTTTACTACTATATCTTAATGATATACTCCGAAAACATACCAAACAATTCAAAATGAATCTAATGACAAGCAGATTATTCAAAAACCTGGATTTGAAGAAACGCGATCAGCCTGAATCCCAGTGATAAAAACTAATTTACAAAAAAAAACACCGGTCTCCCGGTGCTTCTTCACTTTTTCGTCTTATTAAAAGTTATAATTGCTCTTTTACGCCATTCAAAAATTCCTCTGAAGTAACCTGGGTGCGGGGACTAAACACTTTGACAAGCTTGCCTTCTTTGTTAATTAAAAACTTTTGGAAATTCCAACTCACCTCACCCTCATGCCAACCATTCAATTCTTTCTTGGTCAAGTATTGATACAAAGGATGCATGTCATCTCCTTTAACAGAAATCTTACTGAACATCGGAAAAGTAACACCATACTTAGCAGAACAAAATGTTTTGATTTCTTCATTACTGCCGGGTTCCTGACCCATAAAATTATTGGCAGGGAAGCCTAAAACCACCACATTTTTGTCTTTCCAACTTTCATAAAAAGATTCTATCTGCTCATATTGAGGCGTTAAACCACATTTTGAAGCCACATTTACCAGGATTAAAACTTTTCCTTTAAAGTTTCCGAGGTTGACGGCCTTACCGTCAATGTCTGTAAGGGTATAGTCATAAACTGACTTGTCTGTTTGTATCATTTGTCCATTCGGGGATTTCACACTTGGTCTTAATTTGAACGCCATAAAAAGCACGGCGGCAAGGATAATTACGATGGCAATAATTGTCATTTTCATAAAGTTGTGATTTCAGTCTATAACCAATCCGGATGGGATAAAATTCCGGAAACAGAATTATTTATCATAAAACAATAAAACAATGTTAGTAAAAACCTATGCAAGTGCGGTATTTGGCGTTAATGCGTGCACGATTACTGTTGAAGTAAATGTAGGCGGCGGGTTCGGATATGCCATGGTTGGCCTACCGGACAATGCGGTCAAAGAAAGTAAAGAAAGAGTCTTTACAGCCATTCGAAACAATGACCGGGAAATTCCCCGACATAAAATCACCATTAATATGGCGCCTGCCGATATTCGAAAGGAGGGCTCTGCTTATGATTTGGCCATTGCCATGGGCATTCTGGCCGCTTCCGGACAAATAGACCCGGAAAAAGTCACCCGATATATTCTCATGGGAGAACTTTCTCTCGATGGAAAATTACAACCGGTCAAAGGTGCCTTACCCATTGCAATTCAGGCAAGGAAGGAAGGGTTCTCCGGTATTATCCTACCGGAAATGAATGCGAATGAAGCTGCCATCGTGAATCAACTTGAAGTCATTCCGGTAACCACCCTGACAGAAGCGATAGAATTTCTCAATGGAGAACTTACAATAGAACCCAGACAACAAGATACCCGTAGTTTATTTGCCCAGGCTCATGACCGCTACGAGGAAGATTTCACAGATGTAAGGGGTCAATATGCCATCAAACGCGCCATGGAAGTGGCA
>CANHCC010000011.1 GCA_947459115.1 Bacteroidota bacterium
CCTTTATGGGCAATGAAGACATAAGAAGCATTGGGGTGTAAATTCTGTCTGGTCTTGTTTGCCCGGGTTAGTTTGGGAGATAAATTAACTCGGGCAAGAATGGAATTCTTGCTGCTTTTTATGTACTTATTGTTTGTGTATAAAATTAAGAATTCATCCCGTCAAAACATGACGGCGACAATTAATATGACAAAATTTTTCCGTCGGGATCTACAATATCTAAAGCTTTGTCGGGATGGGGTAGGGTGTAGCCGGTGATATAACTGTCTATGTTAAAATCTGCTGAGAGTCGCATTAGGTCTATCGCAGTTGTTTCATCGGTATAGATTTCTAACCGATATCCCATGTTATAAGTTTTGTACATTTCCTGCCAGGAGGCTCCGGCACATTTTTTAATTTCCTGAAACAGAAATGGCGCGGGAGGCAATTTATCTTTGACAACTTTTGTGTGGCGGAGGAAGTTTAAACACTTGGTTTGACCGCCGCCGCTATTATGGATGATGCCTTTGATTTTAGGTCTGTACTGTTTTAGGATTTCAACAAGTAGAGGGAGATAGGTCCTGGTTGGGCTTAATACCATTTTGCCCATATCCAGCGTCTGGCCCGGAACGGGATCTGTTATTTTCCAGGGGCCACAATAAACCAAATCCGATGGGGTGCCGTGTTCATAGGTGTCCGGATAAAGCGTTTTATACGCTGACGAAAAGAGTTCATGGCGAGCGCCTGTAAGTCCATTGCTGCCAATGCCACTGTTATACGCATCCTCATAGGAGGCTTGTCCATAACTGCTAAAGCTTACCACCACCAGTCCCGGGCCAATGTTATGGTTGTCAATAATGTCTTCGCGTTTCATACGACAGACCAATGTGCTGTCCACAACGACGGTTCGGACAAGGTCGCCTAAGTCTGCGGTTTCGCCTCCTCCGCTGTTGATTGTAATCCCCAGCTTTCTGAGGCGCTCCAGAAATTTTTCAGTTCCCTGGATGAGGGCCTGAAGGATTTCTCCCGGTACCAGTCTTTTATTTCGGCCTATAGTGGAGGAAATGACCATGTCCTGAATAGCACCGGCACAAGCCACATCATCTGTATTCATGACAATCGCATCTTGTGCGATGCCTTCCCAAACAGATAAATCTCCCGTTTCTTTCCAATACATCCAGGCGAGGGAGGATTTGGTTCCTGCGCCGTCAGCATGAATAATACAGGCGTGATTTGGACTGCCCCCGACGAGATCGGGTAATATTTTACAGAATGCACCCGGTACAATGCCTTTATCTAAACCGGCAATAGCCTTATGGACATCTTCCTTTCCCGAAGAAACACCTCTTTGCTGATAGCGGTCTGAATTCATGTTGCTGTAAATAAAACAGGCGCCCGAAGACGCCTGTAATTTTTTTATTGCATATTCATACGCGGCACATAGTCGAAGGATTTTATCCTGAACTCTGTTCTGCGGTTGATTTGCTCATCCATGTCGGACATTTCCGGATAAACCAACAATCTGGATTCTCCGAATCCGAAATACGAAAGACGATCTTTGGCCACGGTCTTGGCTAACAGATAATCGACGACGGATTTTGCACGACGCTGAGACAGTTCAATGTTGTACTGCTCGGTACCATTTGAATCGGTATGAGAACCAATCTCAATTGTAATCTGGGGATTGTCACGCATGATTTTTACCAGGCGGTCCAGTTCCTCAACAGACTCTGGTCTTAAATCCGCTTTGTCAAAATCGTAATAAATGTTTTGCAGTACGATAGGTTTATCCAATTCGATTCTTTCCAAAAGGACATCTATATCATATTCCAAATCTGTATCGCGATTAATATTATAGGTATTGAATGCGACCTCGTTTGCCAAATACTCTTTGGCATTCCCCATCACGATATAACTTTTGCTGACTGCAAGTGTAAAATTGTACACGCCATTTTGGTCGGTTCTGAAGGTGTCCAGAGGTGTGATATTACCTTTTCCATCATCTTCAAATAAAATTGCTGTAGCGAAAGGAATGGCTACTTGTGTTGCTTTATCCCGAATCTGTCCGTGAACCGTCACTTTGTAGATTGGGGTTGGAATCATATTGAAATCGTAGATGTCAAACTGACCCACGCCTCCTGCTCTGTTGGAACAGAAATAGCCGCCAATTTCTTCCTGAATCCAAATAAGGCCGGCATCGTCTGCACTGGAGTTAATGGGCGTTCCCATATTCAAGGGATTGGTCCATTTTCCAAGGGTGCCGGGAGCCTTATAGATATCATATCCTCCAAATCCTAACAAGCCATTCGAGGAGAAATATAAGTTTCCATCTCTACCGATCATGGGTTTGATTTCGGAGAATGGAGAATTAACTTTTGAACCGGCATTGATAGGCGTTGTCCAATTTTCTCCGTCTTTGAGAGAGTACCAGATATCTAATTTTCCGTAACCGCCTTCACGGTCAGAGGTAAAGAACATAATTTTCCCATCGGGCGTGAGCCAGGGGTCCTTGTCGTAAGTGGTTTTGGCTTGTACCTTGCCTCGTCCATCCTCAAGCGTTTCTCTTCTGCCATTGATACCTGCTACCAGTTTGGGCTCTCCCCATTCCCGGGTTTCAGGATTATAGACCGATTCGTAGATGCTGCAACTCAGATCACAGATAGAGAAATACATTTTTTTGCCATCCGGCGTAAAGCAGGAAGTACCATCATTCATCTTCGAGTTGACAGCACCGGGCAATTGAAGCGGTTCGGTGAAAGTACCCTTAGGCGTTCTTTTGACTACCCACAAATCTGAATAAGCATCCACATCCAGCCCCTGATATTCTTTTGAGCCGGTAGATCCGGCCCGGTGGGAGGTAAAGACCATGCTGGAATCCCGATTATAGACCCAGATGGAGGGCCACATATCTATACTACTGCTGTTGAACTTTAGATTGCGTATTGCAAATCGGGGTTCTTTTTGAAGTTCCTTCATGGCCCAGTCGCAGGAAGCAATTTCCCGTGAGGCCTGCAGACCATATTCATCATTGCGATTGGGCCATACAGAAAGGAAGCGTGAGTAATAATACTTGGCTGTATCGTAATTGGATTGTTGCTTGTAGAGGTATCCCAAATGCCACAAAATTGTGTCATTTTTATTGGGTTCTACGCGATAGGCCTCTTTAAACCAGCTGATTGCCTCTTCGTTTCTGCCTAAAAAGGCATTACAACGGGCGATGCGGTAAAGCGCCACGAAATTTTCGGGGTTTCTTTGTAATAAATCCCGGTAAGCTTGCTCGGCAAGTTTGTACTTGAGGGTTTCATACAGCAGATTAGCCTGTTCTTCCAGGGTTTTATCTTTTCTGGATAATTTATCCCGGTCTTTTTGGGCATGAACGGCTGTAACCGTACATAGAACAAACATCACGGCCGAAATCCATCGTATCAAATAGCTATGCATTAGGCTTGTCATTTTATCCTTATAGGGCCTGAAAATGAGTTCAAACTTAGAAATTTATTTACTTATCTCAAAACGCCTTTTAATGTTTGAGATAGGATTAGTACAATAAAAACCACAACCAGAAATCGGCAACCAGGATCATGAGCGCCGAGTAAACGAAGGCTCGTGTGCCTGCATCCCGTATTCCGGCACTCCCAAAACCTGAATAAAACCCGCAATATCCCCCAATCATGCCCATAAAAATTCCAAACACCAGGGATTTAGTCATCCCGCCCCATAAGTCTAAAGGATTGAAAAAGTCCTGAATTGAGGCCCAAAAAGTTCCGGAAGAAATATCTAAAAAATAAGTGGAAACAAACCAGCACCCTAAAATTCCGGTGGCATTGGAGAAAACCGACAGTACCGGGAGAGAAATCGTGAGCGCTAAAAGATAGGGCATGAAAAATAATCTCCAGGGATTGATACCTAAAGTCAGGAGGGCATCGGCCTGCCCTGAGGAAATTTTGGCGGCCAGTGCGGAAGCATAGGGGGCGACGATTCTTCCGGCAATAACCATGGCCGTCATCACCGGCGCCATTTCCATTACAATAATTCTGGCAGATTGCCCGCCTAATAGGGTTAGGCTGACCAATCCCCGAAATTGATACGCGGCCTGCCAGGCGATGATGGCACCTGCAAACAGACCAATCAGCATGACCAGTGGTACCGAACGATGCGCGGCATTCACCAATTCCTGAAATAATCGGTTTCTGTCTCTTTGACGCCCCAGCCAACGAATCTGACCGTAACCTGCATATAGGGTGAAAAATAACAGGCCGAGACGATTTAGGAAACCCATCTGAAGTATTAAAGCCCTTGGGTTTCTGTCAGTTTGGACCAGAGCTGGTCTTTCAAAGTCTGAATCCCTTCTCCACTTACACCGGAAATAAAGATAAAATCCACGCCTTTTAGTTGCTTCTTGATGGCTTTTCTCAGGGTGGCATCTGCAAGATCCGCCTTTGAAACGGCAATGATTCTGGATTTATCGAGGAGTTCGGCATCATATTGCTCCAGTTCCTGAAGCAGAATATTCAAATTCCCCGAAACGGATTCGGCATCTGCCGGAACAAGAAACAACAAAACAGCATTTCTTTCGATGTGTCTCAGAAACTGAGTTCCCAAGCCTTTCCCTTCTGCGGCGCCTTCAATAATACCCGGGATATCGGCCATGACAAAGGATTGAAAATCCCGGTGCCGCACAATGCCCAGATTGGGGACCAAAGTGGTAAAGGGATAATCGGCAATTTCGGGTTTGGCTGCCGTCATTGCGGCCAGCAGCGTAGATTTCCCGGCATTGGGGAAACCGACCAGACCAACATCTGCCAGAAGTTTAAGCTCCAGGATAACTGCTCTTTCTTCAGCAGGTTCACCGGGTTGAGCAAAATCAGGGGCTTGTCGAGTTGCGCTTTTAAAAGCCGAATTCCCCAGACCGCCTCTACCTCCCTGAAGGATGACCACTCTCTGACCGGCTTCTGTAATTTCTGCGAGCTCTTCCAGGGTATCTGCATCTCTGGCGACCGTCCCAAGGGGTACCTTTAATATAATATCGGCGCCATCTTTACCCTGACGGTTGTTTTTGCCTCCGGGTTCCCCCGCCTCCGCATGGATGTGTTTCCGATATTTTAGATCCAAAAGAGTCCAATACTGAGGATCTCCTTCCAGTATGATGTGCCCGCCTCTGCCCCCATTACCGCCCCAGGGGCCTCCTAATTTGACAAACTTTTCTCTCCTCCACGATACAATTCCCGGCCCACCATGTCCACTCCGGAAATAAATTTTTACATAATCAACGAAAGATTGCATCTACCTTAGGCGCCCCCCTGTGCATTCAGCACTTCACAAATACCATCAAAAATTTCGTTCACACTGCCCACGCCTTTTATGCTATGAAGTTTGCCTTTGGATTCATAATACCCCGCTACCGGAGTGGTTTTATCTAAGTATTCTTTAATGCGTCTGGTAATGGTTTCTTCATTGTCATCGCTGCGCCCGGTTTCCTGACCTCTTAAGAGCAGGCGTTTCCGGAGTTCGTCCTCCGGCACCACCAGACTGACCATACACGCAATGCCGGTACCTTTTTCCTGGAGCATTTCGTCAAGCGCCTGAGCCTGAGCAATAGTGCGGGGAAATCCATCGAAAATAAACCCTTTTGCACCGGGATTGGCTTCAATTTTGGTCGCAATCATTCCGACAACGACAGCATCCGGTACAAGAAGGCCTTCATCCATGAGGCGTTTCGCTTCCAGGCCCAATTGAGTGCCATTGGCGATTTCAGAGCGCAGAATGTCACCGGTAGATAAGTGGATCAGACCATATTTTTCAATGATTAAACCCGATTGTGTTCCTTTTCCGGCCCCGGGAGGGCCAAAGAGTACGATATTCAGCATGATAATAAAATTTGCATCCTTCCGGAAAGCGGAAGTACCTCGGGGTCAAATTTACGATTATCCTGTTTGATTGCAATTGGGGGGGCATAAGGAGAGGAATAGAGGGTTATAGTATTTTAATATTAGAATAATCAAAAATTAATATTATCAGAAATTTGCATCTTAGAAAAATATTTCCATATCTTTGTTTTATTAATAACCCCAACTTATGAAAACGAAAAATCTCTTTTCTTCTCTTCTCTTCTCTTCTCTTCTCTTCTCATCCTTAGTCTATCCTTAAGTATGAATTCCCTCAGGGCTCAGACTCCTTGGATTTTGGGAGGGAATGAACCTGGTTCAGGAGAATTTATCGGAACCACCAATGATTTTCCTTTTATTATTAAAACCAATGATACGATTCGAATGGTCTTTGATGAGTTTGGAAAAATTACGCTTAAAACTTTTCAGGGAACTGGCATTCGGTTTATTCGGGTGAATGAAGACGGAGATTTAGAGGCCATGGCACCTGGTAATAACACCGAAATACTAAATGGAGAAGGGGAATGGATTCCGATACAGGAACATTTATTTTCTATTGATGGATCGGGCAATACCATTTTATCATCCGGGAAGATGAAAATTGGTTCCGGAAGCAGTCCGACAAAAGAATTGGAGGTAAATGGAGAGGCCTTGATTACTGCCTTATCTGTGTCTCAATTAAAAGTTACTGGAACAGGCGGCAGCGGGAACAGACTTTTGCTATTAAATTCTGGGAATGAAGTTGAGGATCTCGAGTTTTCAGGAGATACCAAAGTATTGAATGGGCAAAAAAATTGGGTTGAATTACCAGCACAAATAGGTGAAGTAAATGGTAGCGGGGATGTATATTTTCAATCCGCAAAAGTGGGTATTGGCACCAATACCCCAACAAAAGATTTACAGGTTGTAGGTGAAATGTTGGTGGAAGGAAGTGTATTTTCAGATTCAACATATACCCAGAAATTAAAAGTAGCAGAATTGGATTTAGGGAATGACACTACCGCTTATAAATTTGGGTTTTTACCCCTGAGTGGAGGCGGCCTATCTGTATGGGGTGGTTCTGTGCCTCCTGCCAGTGATGGAGGCGGGCAGGTAGATCCTTTTCCTTCCTGCACTGGTTGGGGTGGTCCCAATTTATTTCAGCAGTCCGGAATGTTTCAGGCCTATGGCCCGAGTAGTTTCCTCATGACGCCAACCAATAGCCTGTATCGTTCTTTATTTATGGGCGTAGCCAGAAAGAATCCCATGACCAGTGAAACCCACGGCTACATAGAAATGACGGATGCCAAGACCAGTCCGACAGATGGGATCACCGCTTCTATACTTCATATTAATACCCGCTGTGGGAGAGATGTGATGATTTGTAATGAGAATAGTGGAATCGTTACAGTTGGAAATAATTTTGAGGCTGGCAAAAATATTACCCGGGATGTTAGTACAACAATGAACATTCATGCGGAAGGAACAGCCATTTTTTCCAAAACTACCCACGGCGCACCTTGGGGTTATAATACAGTATTAGAAGTAGATGATGATGATACCAAAACCTTTGAAATACGGAATACACAAAACGGGGGAACAGTTCCCTTTTTAGTAATGGGTGATGGCAGAACTGCAATCGGGGCAGAACGCTGCACCACTTCTACCCATCAGGATGCTATGCTACAAGTACAAGGGAAAATCATAGGCCAATCGCTCTATATCTTAGACCCTGTAAGCAACTGGCCGGATTTTGTATTTGAGCCAGAGTATAAACTAAAAGACCTGACTCAGGTAGAAGCCTATTATAAAGAACACAAGCACCTTCCGGGTGTACCATCCGCCAAGGAAATCCAACAAAATGGGGTAGATGTATTGGAAATGAATCGAATTCTGCTGGAGAAAGTAGAAGAGCTGACCTTGTATATGGTAGAACAGAGGAAAATGATAGAGGAGATGAAGGTTCAACTGAATACGCGTAAAAATTAATCCACTTTTAAAGAATTAGGTTATGAAAGCTGGATTAATTTATTTATTCCTATTCTCTGTTTGTATTTTCAAATCAGAGGTAAATGCGACTCCCGATACGCTCTGGGCGCCCGGGCAGGTAATAGCACGACTCAACTCCAGTGTAGCCTCCATTGCACATGTTTATTTGCAGACCACCGATTCTCTTGCCAAAGACAGCTGCCTGAATATTCTGGATGGATATCTGGATAATATTGGGGTATGGAAGTTAAAAATGGTTCATTATTTTGATCCGGAAGCGGATACGGTCTATTTACCCGAGGAGGCATTCAATTCCTTTGTTGTGTATTACACGGATACTTTGGATTCTGTGATGGGGGTAGTAAATACCCTTTCTGAGAACTCGTATGTGGATTTCGTGCATCCGAATTGGTTATTTAGATCTTTTTCAATTTCACCTAACGATCCAAAGTGGTATGTTAATAATAACGAAGGACAAGATGTTTATATGAATGAAATGGGAGTCAACCATGTATGGGAGGTTCAAAAAGGATGTTCGGATTTGAGAGTTGCGGTATTGGATGTAGGATTTAGAGATTTTGACCATCCTAATATGAATAACAAGTTTACCGGTTTTCAATATGATGCAGAGAATCAAGATAATGATGCATCGGGAAATGAAGGTTTTCATGGGCTAGAGTGTGCAAGTATTATTGCAGCTAATCCAGACAATAATGAAGGTATGGCTGGCATAGGTTGGCGTACTCAAGTTGTTCCTGTAAAGGTATCCAATTCTGCGCTTACTTATCAATATGATGACTTAACACGAGGAATAGATTGGGTGGTTCAAACAGGGGCAGCCAAAGTTATGTCAATATCTTTAGGAACGGAACCCAATATATATAATATACAGAATCCGAATAATTATCCAGACAGTGAATTATCTCTACAGACGGCTTGTAATAATGGGTATACAGTAGTTTGTGCTGCTGGAAATAAAATATTCCAACCCTATGTTGGTGATGTTTGCTATCCTGCAACGAGTAAATATACAATATCTGCTGGTGGACTAACGATTAATAATGTTCATGATGGGCTTGCAAGATGGGGCGATTCTTTAGATATTTCTGCCCGAGATGTCGATGTTTGGGTTGCACATCAAAATGGGATAACTCAATATAAAAAGCAATATGGAACTTCTTTTTCTGCTCCAATGGTTGCCGCCGCCTCTGCTTTAATTTTGTCTCAAAATCCATATCTAAACTTTTATCAGGTTAGAGAGATATTAACACGCAGTGCAATTAAAATACCAGCGATGAGTTTGTCAAGTACTCAACTTTTTAATCCTGTATTCGGCTTTGGAAGATTAGATGTTCAATATGCGGTTAGCATGGTACATCAGATATTAAATGATATTCAACTATCTAATGAAACAATCTTAGATCTTAAAATTGTTCATGCTCAGAATTCAATCTCAGCTGGTTCAAATTTTACAATTGGAACAGAAGGATTTGTTGAATTTAAAGCGGGAAGCTATATAGAACTATTGCCTGGATTTGCGGCATCCCCAATTATAGTTAATGATACTTTACGATCCTCATTTGAGGCATCTATTTCAATTATAGGCAATCCATGCTCTAATGGAGGGTCACGATTAATGAGTCCTACAATATCAAAAGATACAATATCCCCTAGTCAGTATCGCATAAACGATGATGTTGGTGTATTTCCAAATCCAACAAATGGTAAAATAAATATAGTGTTATATAGTATGGATTCGAAATATATTAGGACCGTGAATATAACAAATATATTTGGTGAGATAATATATTACGATATAGAACATCGTTCAATTGTACAACATGATAATTTCTTGCAAATAGATTTGCCTGACATGCCAAATGGAGTTTATTTTGTAAAGTGTATTCTCTCAGACGGTAGTATAAAGGTTAAGAAAGTATTACTAGAAAAATGAAAAATATTTTAGTTTTTCTGATTGCTTTATCTGCTTTTTATTATGCTTGGGCTCAGGATGTTAAACCCCAAAATGTATTTTATTTTAATTTAGGCAACGCTACACATCTCTCTTATTCAAGGAACATCAAAATTATTCCAAATACTTATTTTAATATTGGAGCTGGAATAATGGGGTTGTTTCAGGATCCGGATTATAAAAGCAAGTATAGTATCCCTTTGGTCAATCAGTTCTATGGAAGAGGAATGATCTATTTTATTAATACATCGGTAATAAATAGAATTTACTTTATAGAAAACCGATCTGGAATTCAGATAACAGCCGGCTTACACAATCGTATTATTACACGGTTTAGTTTAAAGGAAGACATACGGGGATTTTATACCATGGATATCCCTAGGAAAACCAAGTTTGAGCCTCAGGCACTATTTTTAGGTGGCTGGTTTTATTCACCCCCAATCTCAACAATTGAAATGGGTTTTAACGCAGGTGTCTGTATTGATCAGTTCGATAGACCTGGATATACAGAATTTTTATGGAATTTTTACATGGGGGTAAAATTTTAAATGAAGTTAAAACTATTATACATACTCTCATTACTGCCATTAATTCCAAATGCTAATGCTCAGGATATTTCAATTGATTTGCCTAAATCTAAACGCAATTCAATATCCTTACATATGGGAGAACCATCATCCATTTCTTACTCTAGGGAATTATTTCCTAAATCTAATTTTTGGTTTCGAGGAGGATTTGGGATTTTAGAACATTTCTATGTGCCGGATTATGAGGCGATGTATTACAACGGATTCTCTTTGTTTTATCAAAGTCATAAAATGGTATATACTTTGAATCTTTCTTTGTGTAAAAAAATCGCTCTTTCCAAAGATAAATTCGGCTTTCAATTTAATGGGGGATTTCAGCATCGTCTGATTTTGAATTTGCTCTTATCCGAATATCAATTTCCTCGGAACAAATTGGAGCCATTTTTGTTCTTTCAGCCAGGTGTTTATTTCAAACCGGGAATTGCCCCTTTTGAATTTGGAGTTAATTGGGGCTGGTGTATGAAGATTAATCAAGGAACTTCCTATTTCGGGCCTCTGGGAGATTTGTATATTGGGGTACAATTTTGAATAATATCAGTATATTTAATGTCATTATTTACAAAATTGTCAAATTAATCCGTGATTGGATTCATGTAGTTAAGTGCAATGCAGAATTAATTCTAATCTCAAGATGAAATGTTTAATTTGGATACTATTAATGTGCTCAAGTATAAGTGCGCAGGATTTTGTGAAAAATCAGAAATTGATAAGTTTACAGATAGGAGAACCTAATTCTATTCGTGTTCAGTATGCCATGAAACGGGCGCCTAAATTAAATCTTGGTATAGGAATAGGCATGTAGGGCCTTTTTCGACAATCAGATTACTTGAAAAAATTACCCATGAAAAGGGATGTATATTTTATAATAGATCTAATATCCATATTGTTGACTAGTATTTACGCCGTTATTTCTATGCTACTACTGAAAGAAATATTGGATTTATTATGGATATTGGACTAGAAAATAGGGTAACCTTTAATATGAGTTTTAGAAATCTTGATCCCCAAATACACTTTACTCATCCCCAATTCTTATTTGTTGAACCTATACCTTGTTTTCGATTCGGATTTTTATATTTATTTGGAACTCAAAAACAATTCGAATTCATTATTCAATATGGAATGGCAGTAAATGTGCTTTTTGTGACAGGGTATATAGAGCAGACGGGGGGTATTGGATTGGGGTATCGGTTTTCGAGGAATACTGGAAGAAGAAGCAGAAATAATTGATTTCAATTTTAGATTTCAATTTCATCGGGATTAGGTGAGAATTAAACATGGATATTGACTTTATTGAATTTCACTATTGTCTGACTAAATTTTGGACCCTACGCATTGTTGATTGGGTAAAAATTATGATTAAGTTAAAATAACCACATAATCACTGAAACATATAACACAAGAGAAAGGCCCACAAGCAGTGTCTTATGGAAAGATTCCTCTCACCTCCGGGAAGGGTTAGGGAGGTGGGGGAGAGCAGGTTTGAAACAACAAAGCAGATGATTTTTAGATAAATTAGTTGGAGCCTACCCACTATTAATTGAGAAGAACCCACTTTTTAACTTATAGCCTGAAGGGTGAATAATATTTGATACAATATGGATTCTGCCCTAGAATTTGGAGAAATCAAAACAATCTTATGTCTTTGAAATACCGGTTTAAAAACTGTCCGGAGTATTGATTATATGGCTCTATGCATTTTTTAATGGGTTTAAGGAATATTTATATGACGAAAATCTTAGTATAAAAGATTTAACGGCTTATTAAATAGTGTTTCGCTAACCAAACTTAGAAAATCAGTTAAACCTGAATATATCAGGTTTAACAGCCCGGTCGCTGAGTAGTCCCCAATGGAACTATGTCGTTCATTAATATAGAAAGGGGGGCGTATCGAAGTGCCCGGGCGGGTAGTTCGAAGAATACCTTACTACACATAAAGAGAAATTACCAAATTGATTGTAAAGATTGTATGCTTTATCGAAAACTATAAAACTATTTGATGGTAAATCAAGGTGATAAAGGAACTTCCTGTCATGGACTTTGGCCTCTGTCATCCGGACAAATTCAACAACCCCGCTGAAAGCATCCATCATGGCATGTACTTTTATCCCTCCTTTTTTCTTGGAACCATCTAATGTATTACGACCAATGCCTTGAAGAATATCACTAAATAATCGAATGGTGGTGCTATCAATAATTTTTAAGTTGCGGATACTCAGTCCTTTTAATTGTCTGTCCGAGATAAAACTATGATATTGGCCTAATAACTCAAAATACAACGCTTCAAAGGCACGGTAGTTCCTATTGTTATTTGCATCAGAAAGCGTACTTCTGGGTGGTGCTTTGTCCAATCCCAAATGATTCAGCCGACCCTCACATGCTAGCATCCCTTCACATAACTCTCTGAGCCCGTTACAGTAACTAAAAACCCCATACAACAGACTTATAAGATGAACTCTTAATGGGAGTTGCTTATAATAACGATTGCTTTGATGCTTTCGGACAACCTTCTGTATCATCCTTTTTGGAATAAGGTCAAGAACTTGAGATAAAATCGGCTGTCCGGTTAATTTTTTAACTTTGTCCATAGTTACAATTTGTTGTGTCGTAACTCA
This sequence comes from Bacteroidota bacterium, assembly GCA_947459115.1. Taxonomy (GTDB): domain Bacteria; phylum Bacteroidota; class Bacteroidia; order J057; family RFSG01; genus CANHCC01. The sequence goes on from CANHCC010000011.1 coordinate 13,007, forward strand.
AATGTAACAAATGGGGGCCGAAAGGCCCCCATTATTTTAAAAATTTAGTCGGACAATAGTCAAATTTTTTATTACTGCACAACCAGTTGCTTTTCGGAATATTGCAGGGTTGTAAAGATACCCAGGCCTCCTTTAAGATTTGAGATAATATTTGCAGGTTGGCCAAAGGGATTGCCATTGGAGGATTGGGCATTATTGACGGATTGGGTGAATTTGTGATGATCTTCCGTTAAATGGTACAAACGGCCTATTATTGTGTCTCCTGGGTCAAAAGCATATCCAGTATAAAAGCTAAATTGTCTGCCATTAAATAATAGGTCATCAAAGGTAATATCCCATGTGGAGTCCGGATTAATGGTTTGCCCGGTCTGAAATGCAACAATTCGAAAATAGTTTCGTGTTTCTCCCCGATCCTTAAATATTAATCCTGCGGAAGCCTGATTTTTGGAATTGAAATTATAGACTAATGTGTCTATAGGAACTGTTTCATTGAGTTGCGTTTTGCCCGTTATAATTCTGCCTTTACTATCTTTTACATATATTTCATATTCAATACCGGGCTCTAGTTGAATTATTTTATTATTATGATAATTATATATTTTCCCAAAATACGGATCAAAGGAAAGCGTATTCAACAGGGTATCTTTTTGATTTTGGTAACTTAAAACAACCAATGCGTTTTCAATCAACTTAAATCGTGTCGTATCTGTGAAGTTTATACTCTCCTGAAGTAAACAATTTAAAGGTTTATTATCTTCTAAATAAAATTCCATTACGATTTTGGGTTCATAGGTCGGTAAATCTAATTTTACCTCTTGCTGGCATCCTGACGCGATTATACCAAGAATAAGCATCCAATAAAAGCTTGCTGTTGCTTTATGTTTAGGAGTCAATAATTGTGAAAATAATTGAATCATGATTTTCAATACTTAAAATTTAAAGTTGTAGGTAATACCGGGAAGAATTGGGAATAAGGAAACAAGAGTGGGACTAAAGGACAAAGGCTGTCCATTTGTGCCACCTGTTTCCCGGTAAAATATAAAAAATGGATTACGACGACTATACGCATTGTATAAACTGAAGGTGAGGTCTGAATCCCATTGCTTGGTGTTTAATTTCCAAACAATTCCGATATCGAGGCGATGTGTAGGTGGCATTTGAAAATCGTTTCTACGCAAGTAATCAGGGGTTGCATCAATTTGTGCCGGCAAGACATCCTGAAAAGCAAATCTTCCTCCGGCAAGTGTTGCAAAATTTCCTGTGTTAAATATCCAGGTTCCACTTAAGCTTAAGCGTTTACTTAATTTATGCATGAGCACAATCGAAATATCGTGTCGTCTGTCAAATCTTGGATGAAAAGGTTCTCCAAAATTGATTTCGTCAAATTGTCTCCAGGACCAGGATAGGGTATAGCCAATCCATCCGGTTGTTTTGCCGGTTTTCTTCTCAATATAAGCTTCAATTCCATAAGCCCAACCTCTACCAAAAACAAATTCATTTTTAAGATTGGGGTTTGCAAATAGTTGAGCGCCGTCCCGAAATTCAATCGCATTTCCAATCCATTTGTAATATCCCTCCAGGGAGGTGAAATATTTATTCTTTTTAATGGCCTGATGCCATCCTAATGAGATTTGATCTGATGACTGAGGTAGAATTCCTTCTGCGCTCGGATACCAGATGTCCGTAGGCAAAAATGCCGCACTACTACTAACCAAATGTAAATATTGGTACATTTTGGCATAACTTGCTTTTATTGTTGCATTTTCACTGATATTTGTCTTGAGGGCTATTCTCGGCTCTAAATTATTGAGATTTTTTGGGGAATTATAAAAGCTTGAATTTCTTATTCCGCTTAAAATTTCTATGCGTTTATTCAGTTTCCATTGATGGGATACAAAGGCTCCGGATTCTGTCGCCTGAATTTTCTGCCCATCTTTTATGTCTGTAAATTCTGCTGATATACCATATTCTCCAACTACGAACTGATGATATATTCCACTTACTCCAAACTTTAATATTTGTTTCTCATTTATTAAATAAGTCCAGGTATTATTTATTCCATGATCCCATATTCTCGAGCCAATGCTCAAACTAATTTCGGCAAAGTTTGTATTAATTCTATATAAATAGCCGGAGGTAAAATAGGCTGTGGAAACATTGAGGCGTGGACTAATTCGGCTGGACCATTGAATCGTACCGGAGCGATTGCCCCATAATAGATTTGCGCCCAGATTTAAGCTATTGAATCTGAATAAATCGTTTCCATAATATCCATTTAAAGATACTTTGTTGTTTGGATTTATTTCATAATTGATCGCACAATTAAAATCATAAAAGTAGTAAGCAGGAATAGGGGAAAATGTCTCATTATTCCGATTGAGTCTGTTGATAGAATTCGTAATTACATCGGCATATGTTCTTCGGCCGGAAGCTAGTATCGATAGTTTTCGTTTAACGATGGGTACGTTTAGGGTTAAGCGAGACGCTAACAAACCGATACCTCCCTGAAGTTCTAATGAATCAGATTGACTTTTACGCATTTCAACATCTAGCACGGAGGACAATCTGCCTCCATATTGTGAGGGGAAGCCGGATTTGTATAAGGTTACATTATCAACAGCATCGGCATTGAAAACACTGAAAAATCCAAACAGATGACTTGGATTATAAACAGGTGCTTGCTCAACCAAAATAAGATTTTGGTCATTGCTACCCCCTCTGACGAAGAAACCTGCCGTCCCTTCACCGCCCGATTTTACTCCTGGTTTGAGTTGCAGTACTTTCAGAATATCTACTTCTCCTAAAATTGCCGGCAAAAGCTTTGCTTCTCGCATACTAATCCTTTCTACGCCCATGAGCATACTATTGGTTTTTTCCTTAGGGTCTTCTTTGTTTGAGATTATTTGGACCTCTTTTAAGGCTTTATCTTCAGATATCAGAGCGATGCGATAGGGTTCCGGATTGTCGGATTGTATTTGCAGGATGGTGTCTCTATAACCTATGTAGGTTATTTTAATTCTATTGGCAGGATTTATCGAATATAATTGAAATTCACCTTTGTCATTTGAATAGACTCCGGTTTTTGCTTCAAGCACTTGTATTCTTGCACCCGTTAAAGGTTCTTTTGTTAGGTTGTCTATTATTTTACCTTTGATATTAATGGTATTCTGTCCGTATATGGGAACAATACCTCCAATGAATAGGCAAACGAAGTGAAATATAAATTTGAATTTCATGTCCTTTCGTCCTGATTATTATTGTATCGGTTTTTAGTGCGTGTATTGCCTCCAGGTAGGCATATTACACAAATACGGTTTGTGTCTGAATAAGAAGGATGGAAAGGAAGGTTAAGGTGTTAATTTTTCTTTCCCGGTATGAGCAGTTGCAAAATTAAAAATTATAGCCTAACCTGAGGCTTCCTAATGGGAATGGAGATTCACCTACTTCTTTAGTTAGAGTGTTGTCTTCGTATATCGGCCAAGGGTTGGATTTGTATATCACGCGAGCAATACCAAATTGAGGTAACAGGTAGAGCTTCTTGTTTGCAAACTCAAATTTATATCCAATATATCCCGTCACAAGCCAATCAAAACTGTTGTAAGTTTTGGCTGTGGTTACATGGTTTTGCAAAACGCCAAGGCCTGTTGTTTGGGAAAACTCAGCATGTAACCCTTTCCAGATATATTGTCTATAACCAGTGGCGAGACTATAATCTGCAAATCGCCCCTCGGTTTCACGGTCTCTGGGGAAATCTATGTTTAATCCGGCATAAATATCTCCACGGAAATTACCTTTTTGCCAAATTTTAGCAGTAAAATGTGTCCTCGTGGCCTGCACGATAAAAGGCCACAATACATCGGTTTCAATACTATATTTTTGTGCTTTGGGTTCTATCTGACTTATTCCGCTATTGGAAAAGATTATGATACAAAACGATAATCCTAGTATTTTTTTCATGTATTAAACTTATTTTGTTAACAAAGGTAATTATCAAAAAGAGATGAGTCCTGAACAAATGTTAAGAAATGCTTGAGTTCCAATTGGGCATCAACCCATAATTTATAGGTGATATATCAAGCATGTTCACTTATGCCTGTTTTGAAATATGCTGGAGTATTTATCTCTTTGGGTAGTGGTTTTATTAGACTTTTGTGTCAAGAGACTCTGTATGTTTTGACATTTATACCCATTGGGGATATTGCTTAAATAGGGTTGGATGAATTAGGCGTTAAGGTTAAATCACTCATTTCGTTTGGGTTTGTTTCAATTTTTAATTGGACTGTTATGTATTAAAAATTTACATTCGGAATCAAATTGCCTTTGGTATCATTTTAAAATTTCTTTTCTTATTCTACTCAAATGTTGCGGTGATATGCCTAAAAACGAAGCGGTGTATTGAAGGGGAACGCTCATAATAATATCCTGATTTTCCTTGAGCATGTTTTCGTATCTTTCATATGCCGTTTGGGATTGTAGCATCGAAATTCTTTTTTCCATAATAATGAATAAATTTTCTGCAATAATTCGTCTGAATATTTGCAGTTGTGGAATTAGTTCTGATATTCTTTCGAGGTCTTTTTTGGATATAATTTTAAGTTCTGTTTCTTCTAGTGCAGCAATGTTCTCATGGGTTGGCGTATTTGTTAAAAAACTCGTAAACGAGGAAATAAAATTTTCGGGTTGCATAAAAAAGCAAGTTACCTCTTCTCCGGATTCGTTTATGTAGTAACTTCGGAGTTTCCCACTAACAATAAATGCTACATCTTCGCATATATTGCCTTCCTTTATCCAGATCTCTCCTTTTCGCAGAGATTTTGGGTAAAATGCTTTTTCGATGACTTCTTTTTCTTTCGAGGAAAGGGTAATAAACTGACTTATATTGGCCACCAATGTACTCATTTGTTTATTCTACTTTAGGTGTAATTTTCTTAGATGTTCGAATATTCAATAACGCTGATTTTGTATTTTTGTTTGATGCCCTAATCCTTTAATGCTTGATTTATTTTTCTATGTTTTTGGTGATGTTTGATTGGTTACTGGCTTAGGATTTACCAACATTAATTTGAGGTTAGAGTGTTTATGAAGGCGTTCTGATTTGCATTACGAGCGATACACCTATGTATAAATTCGAACGAGTTGCCAAATAGCGGAAATAAAAATTAGACCTAACCCTACCGGAACCAGATATTTCCAGCAGATGACCATCAATTGATCGGGCCTTACCCGGGGCAAGGTCCAGCGGATCCACATCATGAGTATCACTAAAAAAAGACTTTTGCCCAAGAGCCATCCGGCACCGGAAATCCAGATTAAAACAGAATGACCAGAAAGGTCGGGCATGCCAGGAATATCCGGTATGGGACTATGCCAGGCACCAAAGAATACCAATACCGCCAATATCGATAACAATAACATGTTGGCATATTCGGCTAACATGAATAGGGCAAACCGGAAGCCGGAATATTCGGTGTGAAATCCTGCAATAAGTTCGGATTCGGCCTCGGGCAAATCAAAAGGAGCACGATTGGTCTCAGCAAGTATGGCTGTAAAATAGATGAGAAAGGCGGGAATTAAGTGGGGATATCGAATCGCATTCCAGTGGAGTAAGCCCCATTCTCCATCTTGTTGCATTCCTATAATCTGCAAGTCCAATGTGCCTGTCATAACGATGGCAGAGAGCAACGCAAGTGCTGCGGGAATTTCATACGAGATAATTTGAGAGACAGAACGCACGGCACCTATTAAAGCATATTTGTTGTTGGAGCCCCAGCCTGCCATTAAGATGCCAACAACTTCTATGGAGATAATGGCTAATACAAATAACAGGCCTGCATTTAATGGAGCTGTAACTAAACCCGGTGCAAAGGGAATTGCGCTGAAGCCCGCAAATACGGATAGAAATACTAAAAGTGGGGCAATGGCAAATAATATTTTGTCGGCAGCAGAAGGAACGATATGCTCTTTCATGAGCAGCTTCAGAATATCGGCAGCGGTTTGGAATAAGCCTTTGGGGCCTGTTTCCATGGGGCCTAATCTGTCTTGAATAAAGGCGGATACTTTGCGTTCGGCATATACGCCGGCCAAAGCATAAGTGGCAATACCCCCAAAGGCAATGCCGCCTGCCAGTAATCCAAGGTAAGGGATGCTTGCTTCTTCCATGCTTATGGCTTAATAGGGGAATCTGAATCTGATGTTAAAAGATTGCGTGGCTGTGCGGGTTTCCGTCGCGCCAGCCAGGCTGCCCCCACAAGGGTGGTCAGCAACAAGAAGGAGACCAGTTCAAAAGGCAGGAGATACTGGGTAAGCATCTGTACGCCTATTCCGGAGGTTGTGCCATCGTCCAAAACCGGAATGCCGGTTTCGGGATTCGCCTCATAATTGCCTGGTAGGATGACAAGGATCATGCAAACTGCCAAAAGGATAGACATGCCAATACCAAGTGGTAATCGGAAAGAGCCCGGTGGCAGGGTGTCGCCTGTTGTTTTGCGGGTCAGCATGACGCCAAATAATAATAATATTAGAACACCTCCGATATAGACGATTATTTGCACAATGCCCAGAAAGTCGGCGCCGGACAGAATAAAAATTCCTGCGATTGCAAACAAGGATAGGAAGAGCCCGGAAGCCGCATAAATCATATTTCTGGTGAATGCCACCAGAGCCCCTCCAAACAAAATGGCCAAACCAAAAATCCAAAAAATCAGAACGCTTTCAGTCATGTATGTGCTTCTTGAATTGTGTTGCCATCGGTTCCATCTAAGCGCTTGCTTTACTTGCGGCGAGTTTTGCTGCTTTTCGGGCTTCTTCCAGGGCCTCTGCCTCTTGTTGCTTGACTTTTGCTTCTTCCGGACTTAGGTTGCCATAATGGTATGTAAACGCATCCCGGTCTGTTTCGCTGAAATCATACACCTTGGTCATGGTCAGGCATTCCGTCGGGCAGACCGTGGTACATAAGCCACAGTAACAGCACTTCGCCATGTCAATGTCGAAGGTCGGAAGATAGAGTTTCTTTTTGGTGCCGTCGGATGTCAGACCGAGGTCATCGGTGGTTTTGATGCCTTCGATTGTAATACAATCCACCGGACATATACGCGCGCATTGGTCACAGACGATACAGTCTTCGGTTTCCATGTGCAGACGATAGCGTCCCTGGTCCGGGACCGGAATTTGTTCGTGGGGGTATTGTATCGTTACCAGGCCTTCGCTTTGCTGGAAGTAGTCAGGATCGGCAATCCCCTTCGGTTTTTGCCTTTTGTTGCCTTTCTTAAAATGGCTCCAGGTAAGCCCGAAGCCCAGTCGAAAGGACCGAATCACACTACCTATCGGTTTAAGCCATTGGATGAAAAGAGAAGCCATTTGCATTCAAAATTACGAGCCTTTCCCAAACAAGCGCGATGAAGTAAGGGAATTAAAAGGTTCCGTACATGGTCATAGACCAAAAATGTCAACAATTACTGTATTTCTTTGGTTCTTTCCGGAAAGAATAGTTTTTCCATTTCCACTTTTTCTTCCAGGTCTTGTCGGGTTTGTTCCGGTATAGGAATGCCGGCAGCTTCTGCTTTAAGGGCACAATCCAGAGAAAGGGAGAAGCGTTTCATTTCGGAGAACTTAATAGCGAGAGCATACCAGGCGCCCGCAATTTCTTTTTGATTGACCGAAATAAAATAAGGGGATAAGGTTTCGATCCGTTTCAATTTCTGGTAGGCTTCCAGCAGATTCCCGCTCACAAAGGCCTGATTGGCCGTCAGGTATAGGGTACTGACACAGGTACTATCGGTTTTTAGGATTTCTGAATAGGGAAGGTCTTTCCAGTGCGTTCTCTCCCCTGGGGGTATCAGCTTAAAATGCTTCTCAAACACAAGGGTCTTCAGGGCTTTGAGCCGGTGTTCTGAAAATAAGGGTGCGGTGAGGACTGGTTCTAGTATGTCCCAGGCTGCCCGAACCTCCGGATCTTCAAAATGATTTTTTCCCGTCAGAAGAGTGGTGACATACCCTTCGGGAACTGCCCTTCGAAAATGCCCGATTCTCCACCCATATGGGCTCTCCTGTTTAAAGAGATTGCGATAGAATCCCTGAAACTGAGAGTCGCTTTCGACCACCGGAAGTCTGGCCAGAATGGGGTCTCCCAGGCCATAATAGTCCAATACAAAAACAGAGGGCCCTGCATAATATCCCAGCATCCCCACTGCGCCGTTAATGTTGACTTTTTGCTCCAGGGTCCTGGCGAGTTTGCCTCTGTCTGCATCTATGTGCTGAACCTGCCTTTGATTTCGGTTTCGTGTTAACAGTCCGGTGCCCTCGTAATAGAAGCCTCTTTCATCCACAATGCCGGAAGGGTCCATTAGCTGATTTAATTTTTCTTTCTGCCTATAGGACTTACCCGATAGCAATGGAGAGTATGGGGAAAACAACCCGGCACTGCCAATGACGGTGATTAAGATGATGCGAAGGGATAAATTTTTATCCAGAGGCAGGGAGTTCATGGCCAAAACCAGAACAAATAAGGGTAGGGCAAAGAACCGCCCGCTCATGAAGTCTCCACCAATTTGGAGAATATACAGGAGATACAAGCTGACGCCCGCTGCCATTACCATCCACCGTTTTCTTTTGCTCATAAATAGAAATATCAGCATGGCGCCAATTCCTGCGAGCGTCAGGGGATCGGTCTTCAGGCTGTTGAGATAATAAAGCCAGCCTTGTCCGAGGATTTCAATTTCCGGTATGCCGGTTTGAAGTTTGGCGTATGCCGTATTGGGAATGGGAAATCCAAAATAGAATAGGGAGAAGAAGAGCCAGGCTACCCAAGGCAAAAGCCCACAGGCCAATGCCGGCAGTCCAATCCATTTTCCATATCGGATGGCCGAATAGGCAAGAGCCGGAAGGAAAATCAGTCCCATGTCCTGCCGTGTCACCAGAATCAAAGCCGTTATGAATGCCTGGTATAATAAGTTTCGGAAAGTAATATGCGGGCTTCGGTAATCCAGGATGAAGCAGACTGCGAGCAGATATAACAAAGGATTCTCCAGGCCGGAGGTTGAAAAGTCCGTAAAGGCCTTGGAACAGCAAAGTAATAGAAGTGAAGTGATGGTTTGAAACCCACCTTGACGAATTTTGCCTGCCATCCAGGCAACGGCAGTAAAGGAAAGTCCAATTGACACCGCCAGGGTGGTGTAGAAAGGTTCCCGGCTGAAGTAATAAAACGGACTTAGCACAAATAACCAAAGTGGATGCGTGAATGCCTGAACCCTGTAGGGCGGATTCCAGGTCAGGCCAAGACCATTTACAAAATTGTCAAGGGTTCTTAGGGTAATGAATGCATCATCACTAAGCCAGGCGGTGCGAATCAAGACACTAAGAAATAGAAATAAAGCACCAGCGATAATAAGGCGGGTGTATATCTGCCGATCGGCGATTAGATTCCGTGCTTTATGGAGGTTTCCTTGCATGACTTATGCTTTGGCAAAGATACACGGATTGTACGGAAGGATTTTATTAGACACGGATTTCACGGAAGGATGTGGTTAGACACGGATTTCACGGATTACACGGAAGGGTTTGATTAGATACGGATTGTACGGAAGGATGTGGTTAGACACGGATTTCACGGATTACACGGAGGGTGTGATTAGATATGGATTACACGGATTTAACTGATTAAAGGGTAGGATTAGATTAGACTAGGATTGAATTGATGTCTTTAATATATATGTGCAATCTGGGTGAAATCTATAAGGATATTTGCCGGGTCTTATAGATTCCTTTGGTTTTTTTTAAGTTCTACTCTATTTCTTTAATGGCTGATATGACTTGCTCGAGTTCTTCTGCTTTTAAGCCTACACTGCTTGGTAAACAGACCACTTGATTATAAATATCTATAGTATTAGCTGGGTTGCCGGCAAATAAACTCCCCCGATAAGGTGGTTGCAAATGTAAAGGATACCATCCTTCTTTCGCCTGAATGCCATGTTCTATTAAATGATGAAGGATGCGTGTTTTTTGCGGGGTACGAAAGGCTAGCATCCAATAATTCGGTGCTGATTCAGGTCCGTGTTTCTGCCAGTGTAAGTGAGGCAAAGAATGACGATATTGAAGCGCGATTTCTTTCTTTCGGGAAAGAAAGGCCTCTAGCCTTTCAGATTGAGCAAGTGCGACAGCAGCCATGATGTCCGGCAAACGATAATTGTATCCTGCCTCATCATGGATATAGTGTGCGCCTTCTGTTTTGGCCTGTCGGGAGATATGACGAATATAGGTTTCATCATGTTTGCTTTTGCATGCTAAAAGCCCTCCTCCGCCGGCTGTCAGGATTTTATTTCCATTTAAGGAGTAGGCGCCAAAGGGCGCAAATGTCCCCACCTCCTGGTCATGAATTTTACTACCGATGGCTCCTGCCGCATCTTCGATCCAGGGAATGTTCCAGGTATTTGAGATGTCTGCAAATGCTATCACATCGGCAGGAAATCCATATGCATGGACTACAATCATGGCGGCTATTTTTCTGCCGGATTCGAGGTGGTAACAGGTGTTATCCTGTCTGCTCGCATGTCTATCCAGCCAATTTGATAAGGCTAGGGGGTCCGCCTGCCATGTCTCTGGATGTGTTTCCATAAATATGGGGTCAGCGCCACAATATCGAATCACATTTGCAGAGGCAATAAAACTATAATCGGAGACCAGGACTAAATCTCCTTCCTGAACATGAGAGGCTTTTAACGCCAGGTGCAAAGCTGCAGTACCCGAGGCTAAGGCAACCATGCCTTCTGTTTTTAGCAGGTGACTAAATCTTTCTTCTAATTGAGAGGTTAGGGGTCCTGCAGCAGATATCCAACCACTGTCCAGGCAGGCTTTTAGATATTTCCATTCATTGCCTTCAAAGAGGGGTTCGGATAGAGGGATCATATTTCCCGGATAATTTATAAGGTTTTAAGATACGGTAGAGAGGAGGGGGCTAACCCGTTGCCTATTCTCCTTGTTTTTCGATACTTTCAACATGAATTAATTCAAACAGGCTCCGCACTAATTCCGGACTGATTTTCATCAGATCTGCATAGGCCGAAACTTTTTTCAAAACCTCATCATAGCGTTCTTGCTGAAAGAAGGTAATTCCGGATTGTTGTTTCAGCCTTCCAATTTTTCCGGCGACCTTCAGACGGGTGTGTAAAATCTGAATGAGCTCCCGGTCTGCCCGGTCGATTTCTTCTCGCATCAGAGCAATGGCTGCGAGCGTCTCAGAGTCTTCAATTTGGGTGCTGGGTTTATGTAATCCCGATAAGAGATTTAAAAATCCCTGAGGCGTTATCTGCTGTTCCGGATCTGACATTGCTTCAGCCGGACGGGGATGAACCTCCACCATTAACCCGTCAAAACCGATGTCTAAAGATTTTTGGGCAACCAGAGGAATTAACTCCGCCGCTCCGGTAATATGGCTGACATCTGTTATCACCGGCAATTCCGGAAAGGCTCGCTTGAGCTCTAAAGGAATTTCCCAATGGGGAAGGTTCCTGAAGCGCGCATTCATGTAGGCCGAAAAGCCCCTGTGACAGGCGGCAAGTTGTGTGAGTCCGGCATGATGAAGGCGTTCTAACGCCCCAACCCAAAGATTCAAGTCCGGATTGACAGGATTTTTTACCAACACAGGAAGATTGGTTCCCTTGAGGGCATCGGCAATTTCCTGAATTGTAAATGGATTTACTGTCGTCCTGGCGCCAATCCACACTGCATCTAAACCTGCTTTCAAAACTAACTCCACATGCCGGGCATTTGCTACCTCTGTAATGATGCGAAGACCGGTCTCCTCCCTGGCCTTGATGGCCCAAGGTAAGGCAATTTCACCCATGCCTTCAAAGCTATTGGGCCGGGTTCTGGGTTTCCAGATACCTAGCCGAAAATAATGAATGCCACTTTGGGAGAGCGCCTTGGCTGTTTCTACCACCTGAGACTCTGATTCAGCACTACAAGGCCCTGCAATTAATAAGGGTTCTCCCGAAGCTGTAAGCCAGGCCTCAGATTTTTTTAAAACAACCGTATCCGAAATGGTTCTCATGGTGTGCAACAAATAAAATTACCTCTATAACCCAGGATTTTCAAAAAAAATTGAAAATGCAGAGGTTTCCGGATAATTTTTTTTAATACGCTGTTTTAATTTGCCAGTTCTGAATAGAATTTTGCACGCATCAACTGGATTTCTTCAGAGGTGAAATCTGTTCCCAATTCCTTCTGAGCCATCTCTAAATCATCCGAATCCGCCTGCATGAAATAATCATAGATTTCATCTTGCTTATCCTCATCAATCGAATCCTGGATATAGTAATCGATGTTCAACTTGGTTCCGGATGTAATGATATGCCAGAGTTCTTCCAACATTTCGTCCATTGATAAACTCTTCTGGGAGGCAATTTCATCCAAAGGCGTCTTGCGGTCAATGTGCTGGATGATGAATAACTTATTGGCAGAGTTTTTTCCGGCGGTTTTCACAACAACATTGGCAGAGCGCTCGATGTCGTTTTCTTCCACATATTTCTTAATTAAGGCAATGAAGGGAGCGCCAAATTTTTGTGCTTTCCCACTTCCTACGCCCTGAATATTCTGAAATTCCTGGATATTGATGGGATACTTCATCGCCATATCCTCTAATGAAGGATCTTGAAATACCACATAAGGCGGGATATTTTTTTGCTGGGCAATTTCTTTTCGAAGTTTTTTTAGTTTGTCGAAAAGAATGTCATCGTATTGACGAACATCTTCTGTTTGGAAATGGTCCCGCTCGATTTTATCAGGTTCCTGATATACAATCATGTCCATAGAGGCAGGATTCTTCAACCATGCAATGCCTTTTGGAGATAGTTTGATGGTGCCATAATCGTCAATGTCCTTAATGAGATAATCATTTACGATTAATTGGGTAATAATGGATTTCCATTCTTTCTCTCCACGCCCGTCATTTTGCCCATGGGTTTCTAATTTATCATGCCCAAAGGAAAGGATTTGTTGATTTTTGGAGCCTTTGATTATTTGTACTAAATGATTAATCACAAATTTTCCACTCACTTCTTGAACGCATCTCAAGGCGGTATGTGCTACCTTAGTGGCATCAAATCTTGATTTAGGATAGCGACAATTGTCGCACATGCTGTTGCATCGCTTTTCGTCATATTCTTCCCCAAAATAATGTAGGAGTTGTTTGCGACGACAAACACCGGATTCGCAGAAGGAAGCCATTTCATATAGCAGATGTTTGCCCGCCTCTCGCTCACTTACCGGCTTGTCCTTCATGAATTTCTCCAACTTAATGATATCGTTGAAGTCATAAAATAATACGCAATTTCCTTCGAGGCCGTCTCTCCCTGCTCTCCCGGTTTCCTGATAGTACCCTTCTATGCTTTTGGGTACATCATAGTGAATGACAAAACGCACATCCGGTTTGTCTATACCCATTCCAAATGCTATGGTGGCACAGACCACCTGTACTTCTTCTTTCAGGAAGGAGTCTTGATGCTGGGTTCTCAGATGAGAATCCAAACCTGCATGGTAAGGGACCGATTTAATGCCATTTACATTCAGAAGATCTGAAAGTTCTTCAACCTTACGGCGACTAAGACAATAAATAATTCCCGAGTTACCATTCTGCATTTTTACATATTTGATAATTTCCGGGATTGGGTCATGCTTTGGTCTAATCTCGTAATATAAGTTTGTCCGGTTAAAGGAGGAAAGGAAAACGGACGCTTCTTCCAGATGAAGGTTTTGACGGATATCTGCCTGAACTTTCGGTGTGGCTGTGGCGGTCAGGGCGATTACGGGGACTTTATGAATATTATTTAGAATCTGCCGAATGCGACGATATTCCGGCCTAAAGTCATGGCCCCACTCTGAGATACAATGTACCTCATCCACTGCAACAAAGGAAACATTGGCCTGATTCAGGAACTCAATAAATTCTTCTTTTACCAAAGATTCAGGCGCCACATAAAGAAGTTTCAATTGCTGAGAAATGGCTTTGGCTTTAACGGCTTCATAATCGGCCCGGTTCATCGAAGAATTCAGAAACCCGGCTTCGATGCCTAATGCCTGCATTTGATCTACCTGGTTTTTCATCAAGGCAATCAGAGGCGAAATGACCAAGGCGGTACCCGGCATCAAAATCGCCGGTAATTGATAACATAAAGATTTTCCCGCCCCGGTTGGCATGATGACAAATCCGTCATTCCCCTTCATTAAATTGACAATCACCTCTTCCTGACGGCCACGAAAGGCGTCGTAACCAAAATATTTCTTCAATCCGGCCCTTAAGTCAGCCTTAATATTTGTTGATACTTCTAACATGAGTGAGCAATAAAACTTTAATTTACACAAAATTATTTCACCCCCTCTTATTTTTTTATTTTTTTTTGTGTTCTAATGGAAAATAAACAAGTCCTTCAGGAAGCGCGGAGAGTTCTTAATCAAGAGGCGGAAGCCCTGCGAATCATGGCATTAGGCCTTGGCGAGGCATTTGAACAGGCTGTGTCGGTGCTTTCTGCCTGTAAGGGGAAAGTCGTTGTAAGCGGGGTAGGCAAAAGTGAATTGGTAGGAAAAAAGATCGCTGCGACTTTTACCTCCACGGGTACCCCTGCCATCTGTATGCATGCCACGGATGCCCTGCATGGGGATATTGGCCTCGTTCAGACCGGGGATGTCGCTATTCTGATCTCCAGAAGCGGGGCCACGGAAGAGGTGTTGACCCTTCTCCCGGTATTGCGTGCCCGTGATATTCAGGTAATAGGGGTTACCTGCTTCGCTGATTCGCCTCTGGCCCGTAATTGCGATATTCACCTGCTTATAGAAGGCAAGGAAGAAGCCTGCCCCCACGGTCTGGCACCTACCACCTCCACCACAGCTACCCTTGCCCTGGGCGATGCCCTCGCCGTTTGCTTGCTGCGAATACGATCTTTTTCCGATCTGGACTTTGCCCGTGCTCATCCCGCAGGAAGTCTGGGCAGGAGACTCACGCTTAAGGCCAAAGACCTTATCCGCCGGGAAGCTGCCATCGTTCAACCCGATACGCCCATGGAAAAAGTCATCCTGAGTATCACTGCAGGCAGATCGGGTGCTTCCGTCGTTGTCAACGCCGAAAACATCGTTGTAGGTATCATTACGGATGGTGACCTCCGAAGATTAATTACCGGCACCAAAGATTTTCGAAACATCCCTGCCGAACAGGTGATGTCCTCCAACCCTAAAACCATTTCCCCTGATATTCCTGCGCATGAAGCTTTGCTCTTCATGGAGGAAGCCAGAATCTCTCAGTTGATATTAACCCACCCTGATCATACATTGGCAGGGATTATTCATATTCACGACTTAATCGCAGAAGGCATTCGCGCATGAACAAGAATCACCATGTAGTTATTATGGCAGGCGGCATTGGAAGCCGCTTCTGGCCTATGAGCCGGTCTAACCGCCCCAAACAATTTTTGGATGTTTTGGGCACCGGCAAGACTTTGATCCAACAAACTTACGAGCGCTTCCTGGAGATCATCCCGGCAGAAAATATCTGGGTGGTAACCAACACCCAATACACTGATCTGGTTCGTGAGCAATTGCCTAATCTGACAGAGAGCAATATCTTGCCTGAGCCCGTCGGTAGAAATACTGCGCCCTGTGTGGCTTATGCCGCCTTTCGTATTCATCAGGTTAATCCTAAAGCCCGCATGGTTGTAGCCGCTTCGGATCATTTAATTATGAATCCTGAGCGCTTTCGGAAAGATATTCTTTTGGCTCTCACAGCAACCAAGACAGAGGATATCATTATGACGCTCGGTATTCAACCCTCCCGACCCGATACCGGATACGGGTACATTCAATATTTGGATAGTCCTGAAACTTCCGGGTCCGGTTATCATAAAGTAAAAACATTTACTGAAAAACCAACGCGGGAAATTGCCTTGTCCTTTATTCAAAGTGGAGACTTTCTGTGGAACAGTGGTATTTTTATTTTCTCGGTCAAAACCATCCTGAAAGCCTTCGAAAAATTCATGCCCGAATTGCATGAGCTCTTTGTGGGGATTCGCAAACAATTAAATACCCCCGAAGAAGCCCCGGCTATTAAATCCGTTTATGACCGTTGTAAAAATATCTCCATAGACAATGGTATTATGGAATTAGCGGAAAATGTATTTGTTATTCCCGGACATTTTGGATGGAGTGATCTCGGTACCTGGGTCTCTTTGTATCAGGAATATCAAAAAGATTATTTGGGTAATGCGGTCTATGGTAAGGGCATGATTTACAATTCCTCTAACAATATCATTCGCGTGGAGAAAAAGGACAAGCTCGTTTTGGTAGAGGGCCTGGAAAAATATATAATTGTGGACACGGATAATGTATTGCTGATTTGCAAAATGGACTCTGAGCAAAGGATTAAAGAATTTGTGGGGGATGCGAAAAAAGAAGCAGGGGAAAATTTTGTTTGAGGGACACGGATTGTAGGGGAGTAATTATAGACACGGATTATGGGAAATAATCACGGACACGGATTTCACAGATTTCACGGATTATAGGGAAATAATCACGGACACGGATTTCACTGATTATATGGGAAATAATCACGGACACGGATTTCACGGATTGTAGAGGAATTAATTATAGACACGGACTACACGGATTTCGTGGGAAATAATTACGGACACGGATTTCACGGACTACACGGAGGGTTATGGGGAATAATTATGGACACGGATTGTAGGGGAAATAATTACGGACACGGATTTCACGGACTACACGGATTTTGTGGGAAATAATTATGGAGGTGTATTTTGTGAATTACACAGATATAAAAGTTACGAATAATTGAAGCATAAGCGTTCAATTATAAAATAAACAGACCAATGATAACAATACAGGAACTTCTTTTCAATCGAGGCCTTGACAAAAACTCAAAAATAAAACTTGTTAGACATAAGGACAACAGAAGAGATTTATACAATCTATACCGGATGAATAAATCTGAATTTTTAGGGTATCAAAATTCACAAAAAAAGGATGTTTTTAATGGTGTTGACTATATAGTTTCATTTATTGGCGAAGAAGGACTATTATCACGTTATATAGGTGTTTACAAACTGATAGGCAAAAAACAGTTAGTCGACGGCAG
>CANHCC010000012.1 GCA_947459115.1 Bacteroidota bacterium
CTCCCCTGTTCCCAGTGGGGCAGTGACTTTGTTAGCCTTCTCCAGAGTAGGGTTATCAAGAGTACTATAGCAAAAGCCTCTTTCTCTTATTCCTCCGGCTTTGCCTTCGTCCGAAATTCCCCGGGCGGTGAAGCGATAGGAAGAAACATCCGATGCAAACTCTGTGGTCACCATAGCTCTCATGCGTGGAAGCTTCCAACCCAATTCCGCTTTGCGACAAGATATGCATAACAGCAGGACGATTAAGAAATAACTGTGTTTGATTTTCATGGGTTCATCCTCCAATTAAGCTGTAGGCCTGCACCACCGTTAAGCATGGTAATAGGAAGGACCTTTACAGGTTTATATAAGTGCTTGAGGTTACGCCTACCCTTTTGAGAGGTATTGATAACATCCCAAGCCCAGATGCCAATACCGGATGCAAAACAGAGGAGAGATACCTGATGCAAAAAGTTGGCTTCCCCATAGGTATCCAGATAAGTGACCCCACTCTCCGCATTCAGATAATTATCATACAGGCCGCGGGACATCAGTCTTGTAACAATCCCCCCTGCGAGAAAGGTATAAACTGAAACCGTTCGAAGTAATCCGACCTGATTTCTACCGGTAACAAACTTCAAGCCCGTACCGGGAATCAGCAGAGATTTCAAGGCAGCTTTAGGTCCTTCCATATCCTGCAAAGTCATTGACACTTTAAGATTATCGGTTAAGCTGTTATCATCCTTGCTATCTATTTCCCACACAATCATTTTTTGAAATTCATTCGGGGTAACCCGGAGATAATCTCCTGAAATTGCCGTGGGCCGGAGTCTACCGAGGACTTTCCCTTCCACCCTCACATTAAGATTATAAGCCCATCCGGGTTTATGGATATCGGGCACAGGATCCATCAGGTAGAGTATGGTGAGTTTTTCTTTATCTACTTTATATTCTATGGCATGGATAAACTGTCCCCAAACTTTTAGGGGTAAGCAGCCGATAACTCCCAGAAGTAAAAACGTTATAAAATTGAAATGCTTAATTCTGCACTGACAAGGTGATTTCATCATGAACGGGTCAACACAATTCAGAGTTGAAAATAATCAAAATTTTCGAAAGCGGGTTATTTCCCGCTTGCACCAAGCCGAGGCTTGGTGCAAGCGGATATTCCCATTACTTTTGACCGGAAATGAACCTTTTATGCTTTTTACTATTTCTTGCCCTACCCTTCTTAGGACGCACACAGGATATAGTTTTTCGATTTATTGCGGTTCCTAATGGGAATGCCGGAGAGCAGCATTATACGGTGAGACCTGTAAAAGGCAGAGAAGGAAATGAAAAGATTTTGTTTATGCTGGGCGGTACGGGTGGTAAAGCCAGAAACTACCTTAGGTTCTGTGATGAAGCTGCTAAAATGGGCTATCATGTTATTTCTCTGTCTTATCCGAATAAGGAATCTGCCCGAAAATTTTGTCAGTTATCCGAGGATACAGCCTGTTATGGTCAATTTCGTCAAGAAGTGGTTTTCGGCATTGATGCAATACAAGAATATGAAGTATTGCCGGAGACTTGTATTCTGAACCGGATGAAAGAAGCCTTGCAGATGCTCAGTTCTAAAGACCCGGAAGGGAATTGGACCGTCTTTAGGAATGAAGACGAAGTGAATTGGCGAAAAGTGTTGTTGGCAGGGCATTCTCAGGGTGCTGGTCATGCAGCGTATATAGCAAAACATTATGCGCTTGCGAAAGTATTAATGTTCGCAGGCCCCAATGATTATCATACAAAACTTCAAAGGGCAGGCGGTTGGTTAGAGGCAAAATCTGCTACACCAATAGGAAGATATTTTGCCTTTTTACATCAGTACGATGCCTTAATTCCCTTTGAAGAACAAATCACTCAGCTCAAATCCATGGGGATTCAAAGTCCCCCCTATACATATATTCCGAATCAAGATATTCCATCAGGGACTCAAATCCTTTTATCAACGCTAGATAAAGCGTCGCCCTATACGCACATAAGTTTGGTTATCGATTCTCATACACCTGTAGATGAAAATGGGAATCCTTTTTATAGAACAGTATGGCGTTGGATGCTGGAGTAGAACAATAAGATTTCGTTAATATCATTTCAAACTAATGACGGTGCAGCCACTTCTGTCCCATTCGTTCGACACGAAGTAAAATCCGATTGACCGGATTGAATTTCGGCAGTCGTTTGTCTAACCCTTGAAGAGAGATATTAATCGCATGGTTGGACAAATAAATTTCATAAACCGAGAATCCCAGGGAAAGAATGAGCAATATGAGGCTAAAACCGAAACAAATCTGAGCAGGCATTCTATTTTCCAGTAACAAAAACAACATGCTAATCATACTAGAAGCAAGAGCGAGAATACACAACAACTGCATTTGGCGGACCAGATTTAATCTATGTTTTAAAATATAAATTTGGCGAAACAATCCTATTTCGGGCTGTCGGCTATATTGATCATGGAGGTCACGAATTAATTTAGCCAAAGCCAGGAAACGGTTGGTATAAGCCAGCATGGTCAATGAGACCGTACTAAATAATAATGCGGGTGTTGTTAATTCTAACATACTCTTTATATAACAAAAAAGCCCCCTGATTTCTCAGAGGGCTTTAGACTATTCCAATTTCTTTAATTACAGAACAATACAATCCCTCTGACCTGAAAGGCACTTACAACAATGCATCATTTGGATGAGAGAAGCGATACTGTTTTGAATCATGGGACAAAGGTACAATAGGATTAACTTAAATCAAGTTAAATTATTGTTAAAATTCAAAATTGGCGGCTAGATTAACGCCGGTATTATATTGAAATACGGCTTGATTATTTACCATTCGCCCTACCTGAATAAACTGCTCAAAAAAACCACCTTCAATCTTAAGCCTTTTGCCGGGTTGAAATCCGGCGATGCAAGCTAAACGGTTTTGATCAAAAATATTTTGATTCACTTGTTTTCCAAAACCTATCATTACTTCATCCCAAATGGCGAGGTAGGTGCGATGCTTTGAATTTGTGAGACAGGGGATATTGGTTTCAGCCCTTAGTTGCGCCCGGGCACGCCAGGCAAAGACATAATCGAAACCATGGTTCATCCCTTTGGGATTTTTGCCAATAAATCGTTCTTCCAGTATATAGCGACTGCTAAGTCGAATAATGCCGTCTGGTGTTTCTGTAATCAACCCCTGATAAAGGCGATGCTCAGGATAAACCAAACCCAGGTGATTCATAGGCGTTTGACCATAAGGGAAGGTCACCACCCAAGCGTATCCCGCGCGTAATTTTACCTGTGAAGACATCTGATATTGCAGGCCGGTGCGCAAAAGACTTTGTTGCCAGGCTTCACCGAGTTGTGCGCGTCTGAATTGGTATTCCATTAATATTCTCCATTGAGGATGGACGTTAAAAGAGGTATTAATGACCAACCAACCAATTGAGTTTCTTTCGGAGATTCTATTGTTCTGAGAATATCCCTTTGAACTTATCGAAACGAGGAGAACAAAAAATAAGATGAAGCGCATGTGAACAAATACCTTACGAAATTATTAAGCTTCCAATCGACGAATGGTGACTCAAGTCTCAGATGCAAAAAATCAGTTTATTTCCTTTTAAGAATATGGATAAGTCTCTCTATTTCATCTGCATGATAAATATCCAAATCATTTCTTAATCGAACAATTCTGGGTCGAATCACCGCCATTCCAATTTTATGGCGAGAAGAGGGTTGTAAGTCATCAAAAGCAATTTCAAAAATGAGTTTAGGTTCTACCGTGTAAACAGGACCTGTTTTTTCAACTGTGTAACGACGCACAAAATTATTTACATAAGCATTTTCCACATGATTTAAAGTTGAAGTTGCCTTAGCAAAAGACACTAATTCAAGATCATTCCACAAACCAAAAGTAAGCTCTGTAAAATTCGCATAATGCTTTCCCCGGGGTTTAGCAGCATACAACAACACAGCGGTTACCGTGTAAGGATTTTTTTTCCATTCCCACCAGTCTCCCTTTTGCTTCCATTCCAGGTAAGGTGAATCTTTTCTTTTCAATACGATACCATTGGCACAGTGCTCATGGGCTTGCTCCTTCAGCAATTCAAGCTGCTGCCAGTCACTGGATTCCAGTACCGGGGAGACAAGAATATCAGGGCCGGACAACCCCAATATTTGATTCAGGTATTGCCTTCTCCAGAACAAGGGTTGACTTCTACAGTCTGATCCGGCTACTGACAAAATATCGAAGGCTATAAAAACCACAGGAAACTCCTTCAATAATTTGTTGGATACACTTGCCGAGGAGATTCGTTTTTGTAAAGCAGATAAAGGCAAGGGCTTACCATCTTTCCAAGCTAAAATTACACCATCCATAATTCCATCCTCCGATAGAATTTGGGCACTCTGTTCAATTTCCGGGAATCGATCCACCATCAATCCCTCCTCTTCCGACCATATAAAGACTTCTCCGGCATGGTGTATTAATTGAGCTCTAAATCCATTCCACATCCATTCCGCCTGCCATTCCTGAATATCCGTTGTCTGAATAGCTGGATCCATTGGGAATCCCTGATAAAAAGGAAATGGACGAGAGGATTCATTTTCCTGAGTTATAGGTGACATTAAAGCGTTGTAGGACTCCTCTGTGGGCGTAAAAACATGAGAGAGGCGGTGCATAACAACAGACTCCTGAAGACCCCCAACTTCAGCCAAGGCTTTGCACAACATACTTTGGGATATCTTTGTTTTAAATGTGCCTGTTAAGAGTTTATTCAAAACATAAACGGAATCTGTATCCAGAGATTTCCAGGTCTTTATGATAATATCTTTTTTTACTATTTCATCTGCCTGTGAAAATGGGATTAAGATTTCCTCCATCAGCATTTTCAGTTTCATTGTATCTGTCTCGCCTGTTTGTCCAACAATAAGTGCGATGGTTTCAGCAAGATCTCCTGCCAGGTTATAGGATTCTTCAAAAAGCCAGTTTGGAAGTTGGGTTGTATCCAAACACCACTGCTGGAGGACCCGAAGCGTTGTCCATTTTTTTATCTTGTTACCGGAGAGAAGCCACACGGCCCAGGCGGCCTCCGGAGATTCTGCTTTACGGAAGTAGTCCATTACGGCCGATCGTTTTTCGCCTGAATCACTCATCCGACTTACCAGACTTAACATTTTGGAGAAAGCCTTCATTCGTTCTGCTCGCGAAGTATGGGGGATTCTGCCTGGTAAGGGGTGTTTAATGCATAGGCTTGTACACCGGTTTCATTGAGATATTTGACCAATGGTTCTACAAATCCATGTGTGACCAGCACTTTTTCTGGGTTGCAATCCTCAACAGTTTGAAGTAACCCTTTCCAATCTGCATGATCAGAGAGCACAAAGCCCCGGTCGCTGCGATTTTGAATCTGCATTCCTTTTAACGCCATCCACCCTGAAGCATGGGCGGTAGTATTTATATAGTGACTTTCCGTAAATCGGCTATTTAAATAAGAAGGCGGAACGATTAGTAATGATCCCGGTCGGGCATCCCCACTAGAATTATCAAGATTAGGTAAATAAACCCCTTCTGCCTCATAGGCTTTGTTAATCGCTGAGATGGCAGGATTGGTGTGAATTGGACCAATATTAGCATCCAGTTGAGACAATAACCTCTGGGCTTTTCCCAAACTATAGGCAAATAGAATGCAAATTTTGCCTTGTATAGCATTATAATCCCACCAGGCATTAATGTCTTTATGAACCTCCTCCGGATTGGGCCAATTAAAAATTGGTAGTCCAAAGGTGGATTCTGTTACCAGAGTATGACAGGGCACCGGCTCAAAGGGATCACAGGTGAGATCCGGTTCTCGTTTATAATCCCCTGTAACCACCCACACCTCACCTTTGTATTCCACTCTGACCTGAGCGGAACCCAATATATGACCGGCGGGATGCAAACTTATCTTGACCCCATTATGCGTTATAGACTCCCCGTACGGAAGGGTTTGAAGATTAATGTGCTTCCCCAATCGAATTCTTAAAATGGAAGCGGATGGCTTGGCACACAAATAAGCCCGGCTATGTGCTTTGGCATGGTCACTATGCCCATGGGTGATAACAGCAAAATCTACCGAACGCCAGGGATCAATGTAGAAATTGCCAACCTGACAGAATAAACCATTTTCGTTAATCTGCAATAAAGGAGGGGAGAGAGGATCAGTCATAGGCATCTCTACTGCATTACAGATTTGGGGGAAAATATCTTTGATTTAGAAACTGAATCAAGGACGCGTGAATTGAGAATCCTGGTCCTGCTATCATCCCAACAAGGCCTGCGCTGATATCGACTAGGGATAAAACGGGACAAAAATTCATTTCTAAAATTAAAAAAAGGCTGAGAAATTGCGTTGCGCGTGGATAACTATTTCTCCTGTAATCCTTGCGACATGGAATTTTGCCTGATTCTCCTGCTTTCATCTTACTTTTACAGAGAGGATTACGATTTTGAAAATATTTAGTTTTTTCTCTGGCGTTAAAGCGGAATGGATTATGATTTCGGGGGTAGTTATAACCCTTTTGATGCACCTGCCCCATTTCCAAAAGGACCTGATGAGTGTGCATGTATGGCGTCAGACCCAGACTCAAAGCAACATTGACAATTTTTATGAAGAAGATGGAAACATTCTAAATCCCAGGCGAAATAACCGGGGAGAGGAATCTGGAATATTCCGCATGGAATTTCCTTTGATGCAATGGTTGATTGCCGGATTGTATTCTATCACAGGCCAATCGATACTAGTTACACGGCTATTTATGTTTCTGACTGGCCTAGGGTGTATTTGGGGCATGTTTGCGTTTTTGAATGCGGTTTTCCGGGACAGGCAACTGGCGTCCTTAGGGGCATGGGCATTTTGTTTCTCACCTGCATTTTATTACTACATGATTAATCCATTACCGGATGTATTTGCCTTGGCATTAGGATTGAACGGCATTGCCCTGGTATGGGGGGAGAATGGAAAATTAAAGTATGTAGGATTAGGCCTCATCAGTCTTGCGACCATGTGTAAGCTCCCCTTTATCCTGTTTATGGCATTTTCCTTGCAGCAGGGAAAAAATTTCATGGATTGGAAAACGAATTGGCGTCAATGGATTTTATGGGGAGTCTTTTTGATTCCGCCTGCACTTTGGTATGCCTTTGTTGTTCCCGCATGGAAAGGCAATGGAATTGTACAGGGCTTAATGGACAATCAGGTTCCCTTTCAACAATTGGGGGATTACTTCTTGCATAATTTGATTTCTACGGTTCCTGAATTACTCGTTAATTATGCGGGTATGCCCTTTTTCCTGACCGGGCTGTTCTTCATTTGGAAACAAAAAAAACGCCTGATAGACAGCCCTGCATTCCTACTTTTCGCATCGGGGTTGATTGCTTATTTTTTATTTGAATTGAATATGATTGCCAAGGTTCATGATTATTATTTATTTCCGTTTTATCCGGCCTTGTTTTTAATCATAACTTATGGCGTCAAACAATTCCGCATTAGCAGGTTGGCATGGATTCGAAATATCCTGTGGCTCTTGTTATTCATTCTACCTTTGACCGCCTGGCTTAGGATGCAAACCCGGTGGAATCCGGCTTCTCCGGGATTTAATCCAGACTTACTCACTTACAAAGAACAATTAAGAACAGCTGTTCCGGATACCGCCTTGTGTATTGCTGGAAATGACGAGTCCGGTTATATCTTTTTTTATTATATCCACAAAAAAGGATGGGCGTTTCAAAAAAATGAGCCTCTGGAAGATCAGCTAAAAACCTGGCATTTGAAGGGGGCGAAATATCTGTATTCGGATTCAGAAGAGATTGATGAAAGAGCCAGGAGAGCAGGCCTAATTGACACCCTGATCCAAAAGCAAGGAAGTATCCGAGTTTACAAACTTCGATGATATTATAAAAAGCTAAAGGCTCCTGTTAATTCATTTGATTTCTAAGCCCCGGGTAAGCCGGATATAAACAAAGAAAGCCTTTCATTGTCCGATGGAAAGAGAAGAACAAAAGGTCTTCGGTTAAATTGGGTTTACCTAAACCAAACACCTTCCTCCAAGGAACAGGAGGGATATACGGATTCACTTAGAGACTCAAAGTGAAAAAGCACTTTATCATATTGGCAATCCGGACTGAACTATAAATGCCAAAGACTTTACAATCTTAAAAGCCCTTGCAATTGAATAAAAATCCTATAAATATTTATCAATATAAGCCCTCCTCTTATATTTTTCTTCAAATACACACTAAAGGCAAGATAATTTTCAATTTAGGAGCAGATTTAACCTATTGTTAATCTGCCTTAAAACCTTTAATTTTGTATAACTATTTTACATTCAGAATAGCAATAAAATTATGTCAATAAATAAAACAGCGATTGTTTTGGGGGGTGGTGGATTTATTGGGAATCATCTGGTAAGTCGATTGAAGCGAGAGGGATTTTGGGTCAGGAGTGTGGATTTAAAATATCCTGAATTTAGCACATCCGATGCGGATGATTTTGTTATCGGAGATTTAAGAGACCCTGAATTGGTCAAGCGTGTTTTGCTGGCACCCAATCAACAAGTGGGTCAAGCCGGCTTTGATGAGATATACCAATTGGCGGCAGATATGGGGGGAGCCGGATACATATTCACCGGTGAGAACGATGCCAATGTCATGCACAACTCGGCTACGATCAATTTAAATGTTGCTGAAACGGCGGTCCATTTAAAGGCGGGGAAAGTGTTTTATTCCTCATCCGCCTGTATGTACCCAGCATACAATCAAGAAGATCCTGACAATCCGAATTGTGCGGAAGACAGTGCTTATCCGGCTGCACCGGACAGTGAATATGGATGGGAGAAATTGTTTTCTGAGAGATTATTCCTGGCGTATAATAGAAACTATGGGCTTCAGGTAAAGGTTGCGCGTTTCCATAATATTTTTGGAGAACTTAGCACCTGGTCTGGAGGGAAAGAGAAGGCCCCTGCTGCCATCTGTCGAAAAGTTGCTGAGGCAAAAGATGGCGACACCATTGAAATTTGGGGAGATGGCCTTCAAACTCGCAGTTTTTTATACATAGACGAATGTCTGGAAGGGGTGCGTCGGCTAATGGAATCTGAGTTTTCAGGCCCTGTTAATATAGGTTCTGACGAAATGGTTACCATCAACCAACTTGTGGGAATGGCAATGGAAATAAGTGGGAAGAAATTAAATTTGAAGCATATTCCAGGCCCTATAGGGGTCAGAGGCAGGAATTCTGACAACCGATTAATTCATGAGAAATTGAATTGGAAGCCGAACTTACCTTTGAAAAAAGGATTAGAATCTTTATTTCATTGGGTGGATGCTCAGGTTCAAAGCGTAAAAACGCAAGCTTAGAAAATTATAAAAGTATTTATAAAACCGTTGTAAGGATACTTACAACGGTTTTTTTATGCCCAAATCCTTTGCCATGACCTCAATAGAGGCGGGCACACTCCAATCAGCGAGAGCCCTTTTTTGGCCTTCAATTCTGATTTGTTTTCTCAAGGAAGCATCCTTAAGAAGGCGTTTGCTTTGTTCGACGAGTTCCTCAACTGTTTTGTATGTTAGAATTTCTTTTCCTTCCTCAAAAAGATCGGAGATACCCGGGGCAAATTCTGTCAGATAACAGGCCCCAATCATAGGCGCTTCCAAATCTCTAAGGCGAGAATAGGTATCCGGTTGATCTATTGGGAAACTAAAAGAAGGATAGCGGTTAAT
Source organism: Bacteroidota bacterium (assembly GCA_947459115.1). Lineage (GTDB taxonomy): Bacteria > Bacteroidota > Bacteroidia > J057 > RFSG01 > CANHCC01. The sequence goes on from CANHCC010000012.1 coordinate 9,748, forward strand.
ACCCAATGTAACCTGAAATGACCTTAGGAATTGATAATACTGAGAATAATCGGGAGAGGGGCGAAAGCACTTCTTCAATGCTTCATTTGGGTCAGGATAGAAAGAGCGATATTTAATTTTCCGATACCAGGCTATAAGTCCATTTTGTTGAATGTAATCTACCTGATTTTGTATTTTTTGAATAACCGATTGATTGGTATTTTTCTTTAGTCCTCCCATTTGATCCATCCAGCCCATACCTCGAACTTCTAGTTCCGGGAGAAATTTTGCAACTTGATTCAGAAGCATGACTCTTTGAACATCCTTACTACCGATAAAAGAGACCCCTGGCATTTCCTTTTCGGCGATGGTTCTATGCTCTGGAGGCACCCACATAGGCATTGGACGGTACATGTAGGGATAGCCTGCGTTTTTATACATAGATAAAGCATCTTTTTCCGGGACCCAGTGTAAGTCGAACGGCGCAAATTCCTCTGGCAACTTTTTAAATTCTCGTACATTATCGCAAAAGAAATTGACAATTGGTATCCCTTTTTTACGCAGCTCAGAGATAGCAGAGGTTTCGATTTGTTCGGGAAAAAGATAGCATAGAATCACATCAGGTCTATTACCTGATTGGATTTTACACTCAATATCTTCGATTGTTCTTTGCCATTGTTGGGCCTTCCATGCCATACGATCAGACTTTTCGAGTCTATTCAATCCATACGCCCAATGAGGATTCTCTATTTCCTGGACCTCGTGTCCTGCTTCCATTATACCATTACGAAGGTAATTTGCCCAATGCTCGTAGGCCGGTAGTGGATATTTTATCAGAGACTGCTGGCAAATTAAGTATATCTTCATAAGTCGTTTAAACACCCGTGTATCAGACAAGAAAAAAAATTCTGCTATTTATTACGGAACAATGTTGTCAAATTTCAGAAAGGAAGTTATTGCAAAACTAATCAGTTTCATTTAAATAGTCTTTTACGAATCTAAGTTGTGCAAAGATTGAAACTATTGCACATTGCTCAGACAACCTTGGTGCCTCAATTGATATTCTTTGTAAGCTTTATTTTTTCATATTTATTATTTTAATGTGAATTTTAAGCCGTCTTAGAAGGCGTGATGTATTAATTTAATATAAATTCAAAAAAACTAAAGCCCTCAGATTAATGTATTGGTTAGCGTAACATAATGGCAGAAACGACAAACTTAACAGTCTCAATAATATCACCTCTTTTAAATGAATAATTTCATTCTGCACAAAGCAAAAAGCCGGGGACATTCCAATCATGGCTGGTTGGAGTCATATCACACCTTTTCCTTTGCCTCTTATTACAATCCGGAGCGCATACAATTTGGTGCTCTAAGAGTCTTAAATGATGATATTGTACAGGGGGGTATGGGCTTTGGCACCCATCCACATGACAACATGGAAATTATATCCATACCCTTGTCGGGTGATTTGGAACATAAAGACAGCATGGGCAATCTTCAGGTGGTGAGGGAAGGCGAGATACAGGTGATGTCGGCCGGTACAGGAATTCAACATAGTGAATACAACCGAAACCAAGATAAACCTGTCAACTTTCTTCAAATTTGGATTTTCCCCAACAAAAGGGGGGGTGTTCCAAGGTATGATCAAATCGCTATGAATCCCTCAAAGATGCAAAACAAATTTGCGCAAATCTTATCGCCAAGTGCTGAAGATGAAGGTGTCTGGATTCATCAGGATGCCTGGTTTCACAGGGGAAAATTTTCTGGAGGACAAACTGAGCCCTATTTATTAAAGAAAAAAGATAATGGCCTGTATGTTTTCATTTTAGAGGGATCCGCTGAAGTTATGGGCCATTCCTTAGAAAAGAGAGATGGTTTGGGCATAACCGGCTTGGAAGAAATCTCTTTCAAATTTCACTGTGATTCAGATATATTGTTGATGGAGGTTCCCATGTCCAATTAACATTGGAATTTTTTACCATAACTTTTCGTTTGGTAAATTGAGTGTAAAAGCACAGAAAGTCAAAGAGAAAAAACGAACCTAAAACATACAGCCGGTATTTCTAATGAAAATCCTGCTAAAGACCAAATCCTTATGCAAGAACTTAAAGCCATAGAAGTCAGTGCCCATGAAATAAAAAAGGCAAGCACGAATCATGATATTTTTGATATAATTAAAAACAGATGGTCGGCCCGGGCTTTTGCCCAAAGGCCGATAGCGAAAAAAAGTCTTGAAGCTTTAATAGAGGCGGCCTCATGGTCGCCCAGTAGCATGAATGAACAACCCTGGCGATATATGCTAGCCATAAATGGGACAGAAGAGTTTGATAAGATGGTAAGGTGTCTTACTCCCGGGAATCAGATTTGGGCGCAACATGCTGCGGTGATGATATTATCGACGGCAGAAATGCATCATTCAAATGGTCATGCGAACGCATATGCCTTTTACGATACCGGAGCGGCCAATCAAACTTTATTGATTCAAGCAGCAGGTATGGGGATACTAGGTCATCTGATGGGGGGATTTGATTCAGAGAAAACAGTTAATGAATTCAATATACCGGATTCACAAAAGGCTGTAGTATTTATCGCATTGGGGTATCCGACAGAGCCGGATCAGTTACCGGAGCCATTTAAGACGCGTGAGATGGCACCGCGGAGCCGGAAGCCCCTTGAAGAAATAGTCACTTTCCTTTAAGAATTAAGGGTAGTTTAATTCTACAAAATATTTATCCCTGGTATTTCAGTATATCGCCCTATGGGTGCTATATCCATCCCCTTCTGTTGCTCAGAAAACCTTTTTTCGAATTCCATCTGATAATCGGCATCAACTGCAATTAGTAGCCCTCCATTTGTTTGTGGGTCGGCGAGAAAAGGCATTTGAGAATCATCTTCCATTTTTACGATATCGGCTACAGCCTGCCAGTTTCTCCAGGTATTGTCCGGGAAGATAAATTGAGAGGCATACTTACGGGATGCCTCCAGTATAGGAATAGCCTTCAGCTCTAGTATGGCTCCCAGTCTAGTTCCACAACATTCTTTGAGGTGTCCCAATAAGCCAAATCCGGTAATATCTGTCATGGCATGAATCCAATCGAATTGCCCCCAATAAGCACCAGCCTGATTGAGCGTTTCCATCGTCTGAACTGCTAGATCAATATCCTGAGCGCTGGCTTGATCGCGTTTTATAGCTGCGGAAATGATTCCTGTACCGAGAGGTTTGGTCAAATAGATAAGATCCCCTATCTGAGCAGAATCGTTTCGTTTAATATTTTTTGGGTGAATACGACCAGTAACGGCAAGTCCAAAGAATGGTTCCGGCAGGTCAATACTATGTCCACCTGCGATGGGAATACCTGCCTGAGCGCAGATTTCACGGGCCCCGGCGATTACCTGTGCGGCCATTTCTTCGGGTAAAACATTAATTGGCCAACCCAAAATCGACAAAGCCATCAGAGGGGTTCCACCCATGGCATATACATCACTTATTGCATTCGCTGCCGCAATCTTGCCGAAGTGATACGGATCATCCACCATGGGGGTAAAAAAATCTGTTGTACTGATGATGGCCTCCTTTTCATTTAATAGATATACGGCTGCATCATCTCTGGAACCATAGCCCACTAATAGATTAGGGGATTCACCCGGATTTCCGGAGGCCGACAGTATTTTGTCCAAAACGGCGGGTGCAATTTTACACCCACAACCGGAGCCTTTGCTCAAAGAAGTGAGACGAGGATGCATAATCTTCAGACTTTAAATGATAAAAGGCCGGAAACCCCAAGGGCACCGGCCTTTTACTTTGATTTTATTAAGAATTAAATTTGTTTATCTTTTTTTCCTTCGCAAGATTTAGTCGGCTCACAACCCTTAGCACCACTTTTTTTACCTTTTGTTTTACAGCAGGAACTTTGAAGCATTTCGTATTTATATCCAGCTTTTTCAACCGCCTTGGTTAAGACAGCGACATTGGAGATTTGCTCTTTATCATAGGAGATGGAGACGGTTCCACTATGCGTACAAGCACCTACTTTTTGTACTCCTTTAACTTTCATCAAGGCATCTTTAAGTTCTTCGGATTTCTCTTCGGAACCAACGACTTGATTAACTTTTAATCGTAATACATTTGCAGCTGAATCATCTCCGCCATGCCAAGCGACTTCTTCAACAGCAGAAGATTTTGACATCGTACAGGATTGTTCGCAGGAGCAGAAAACTTTTGCCAAAACAACACCGGCCGCTAACAACAAAACACCACCGGCGATTAAGAGTATTTTTTTCATGGTTTTAAATTTTAAAGTTCAATTTCAATAAACGAAGATACAAAGAAATTAGATACATGCTAACCCGGATTTGCAAAGAGAGGAAATTTTGCCGAAAGTAATTCCTACAACCCAAAGGTCTAATTCCATTGATTAACAGGGATATTTATCACACCTCCACCAAAGAATTTAATCTTTTACTTTTGCTCTGAGAAGGCTTTTATTCCGTTTACTAAACGGTCCAAGTCGGATGTAAGGGTAAAAACATTAGGTGTAATTCGGACACATTTTAGGGATTCCCATTCAATGGCAACCGTATGAATTTTGTGCTTATCCAAAAGAAAAGACTCTAATTGTTGAGGGGTTTTTCCCTCAACAATCACCCCACCCAATGCGCAGCTTAGTTCGGGATTTGAAGGAGAGAGGATGTTGACACCGTTGAAGTCCTGAACCCGATTAATCCAATAATTTCGTAAAAATAAGAGCCGAGCTCTTTTTCTATTGGTTCCGATACGATTATGAAAATCGAGTGCAACATGAATTGCCTGTTCTGTAGGAAAAGAACGGGTACCCAGATTTTCGAATTTTCGGATATCATCACTTTCAGGTTTATCCGCTGAAAGTAAGGGCCAAATGCCGGATATTTTTTCTTTTCTGATGAAGAGCATTCCACTACCCAATGGCCCACACATCCACTTATGCAAACTGGTTCCTAAATAATCGCAGTTTAGCTCTGAAATTTTATATTCCAATTGTCCAAAGGAATGTGCCGCATCTACTAGTACTTCTATATTTCTTGCTTTGGCGATATCTGCAATTCTTCTAACAGGTAATACTTGTCCGTTCCAATTAATGACATGTGTCAAGTGGACAATTTTGGTTTTGTTGGAGAATGCATTTGAAAAGAGTGCTACTAATTCATCTGCATTATTACACGGGATTGGGATATCCACCCACACCAACTTAATTCCATCTCTCTTCTCCCGTTGCTTCCATGCATGAATCATATTAGGATAATCCATTTTAGACAATACCACTTCATCTCCTTTTTGAAGATTTAGCCCAAATATTATTGTATTAATTGCTTCAGTTGCATTTCTGTTGATAGCAATTTCTTCTTTACTACATCCTGCGAGTGCTGCAAGCTTTTCCCGTAAGGGCTCTCGACCTTGGTCCAACACCCGCCACATATAATAAGAAGGGCCTTCATTGCTCATACGGTTATACCTGTCTAAAGCATTCTGAACGATCTCGGCAGAAGGACTTACACCACCGCTATTGAGATTGAGTAATCCAGGGTTAACGGTATAAGCTTCCCGGATTTCACGCCAAAAGCTTTCATCGGTAGCAATATCTTCCTCTGCTACTTCTTTGTACTGATGAAACAGATCATTTAACCTGGATTGGGTCATGGGATCTATCCAATTTGTTAAAGACCAACCGCCTAACAATAGCCCGGTTTGCCTAAAGAAAGACCTTCTATTTTGTGAAAGCATAATCGAATATGGAATTTTCTGCTACATAAAAATATAAATTATTTCGAATCTTGCCCGATATTTCCGAAAAAACCAATCTCTTTTTTTATATTTTTGTATACTAACCTCCTCCTAGCCTGGCATCAGGCCTACACCGCGTGCTGCGTAAGAAGTTGCGGGCACAACAGATATGACACCTCGTCGCTTCTGTCATAAACCAATCACCGGTTCTTGAAGTGCAATAACATCTGCTTGTGCATTTTAATGACCCCAAATTTGTCTTATGGTAGAACAAAAAATTCTTACCCCTGGTGAAACCTACCTCTTCACCAAAGAAATTCTCAGTATCAATGTGTGGTTCCCCAAAAACCAAAGGAAATGGGCAGTTGAAACGGGCAGAAAGAATCTGGCGATTTTTTTACTACCTATTGGGCAAGTATTAGGTTTTACGATAGTTAAGAACAAAATATTTATCTTAATTACCCTTCATCCGAAAGAAGTGTTATTAAAAGTCCCAAAAGAGAGAAAAAATCAATCCTATATTTTAACATCGGGGGATCTCGACCGTTATGTAGCGGGAGAATTGCCTCCCATCGCATCACAAGATTCTGACACTTATGAAGGAGAAAACCTTAGTGTTTCTATTCGTAAAAGATTTGCCAATTTCCTTCAATCGTTTTCGCTTCAATACAATCGCCATTATGGCCGAACGGATCGTCTCTCTGCGCGATACACAGGAATATTTAAATTGAATAATGATGACGAAATCCGGAAGGTATTGGCAGAGATGCAAAATGCTCCTTTTATTCATGAGGATAAAAGAGACCTATCAGAATGCTACACCAACTCTTACCATTTAGAGGACGCGGAAATTCGCAAAGTAATTAGTTATGAGAAAGTAATTGTTTTATTTGGGGGCAAAATAAAATTATTCCAAGAATATGCAAAAGCAATAAGATTGAAGTTAAAACAATTAGAAGGGGCGTTTGAGTATCTGCGAAAAATTCCACCGGGAATGTATCTGAATGCAGGTTAAAGCGAATATCAAAAGATATCCTTTTTTAGGGGAGATAATAATTAAAAAACTATTGGAGAAGTTTGTGGTCGAGGAATAAGACTTATTGGGAGAGGTATGGGATTTATGTATAAAATTGGGTTTAAATGATAGGAGAAATTTAGAATTTACGTGATTAATTATGAATAAATCGTGCAAAAAAATGGTTAGACCAAAATCTTTCTGATTTAGAATGGAAAAAAACAACTTATTTTTTGATAAGTGTACAATAAGTGACCATTAAAAATAAAAAGTTAAGTGAGAACTCAATGGGCACCGAGACTCGCTTAAAAAAAATTGCTTAAACAAAAATATTAAGCCGCGCTAGATTTATTATCCCCCTCTTCCAAATTCATCGCCTCCGATTCCGGAAATACAAACAAATGCTTCTGAAAAACTATTATAGCCACAATCCCCACTGAAATAGCAGCATCGGCCACATTAAATATCGGCCAAAAAGAATAATACTCATTCCCTAAAAATGGCACCCATGAAGGTAGGTACCCTTGCCAGATATCCACATAAAACATATCCACCACGCGACCGTGAAACAACCCTCCCTCGTAATCATTCATCTCAGAGAACCACATCCCATAAAACAAACGATCAATAATATTCCCAATCGCACCTCCAAGTATCATTGAAACATAAACCGGCAATGCCGTTTTTACTTGGCGAAGTGATGTCAAATAATAGATAATAAATCCAACGGCAACCACCGAAAAAATACTCAAAATCATTTTCGCTGTATAGTCAGAGAGTTCAGGATTATCCATAAAAATACCAAGAGCACCCTCATATATATGCGCAATAGTCAGACCAAATGCGGCACCCGGATTCTCGATAAAATGAATTTTAAACAAGTCTCCGACCACAGGAATTTCCTGACCGATGACCATATTCATTTTTACAATGAGTTTTACAATCTGGTCTACAAGCACAATTAGGCTGATGACGATAAAATTTCGATAACGGCTCACAGACTTAATCTTCCAAAGTTTGGTCTTTCTTGATCATTTGTTTTCCTTCGAGGGAAAGCATTGTATGGGGAACAATTTTTAATCGTTTCGCAGGAATTAATTTGCCGGTAATACGACAACGACCGTATGACCCATTTTCTATTCTGATTAGAGCTTTCTCCAGATTCCCAATGAACTTAGCCTCTCTAGCCATAAACATTTCTGTTTGTTCTTTATCGAGCGTCTCTGATCCAAACTCTGTCATGTTGTAGCTATCTGAACCCATTTCGTTGCTCTCCTGAAGGCTTTCCTGCAGGCGCTTCAACTCTTTTCGGGATTCTTCAAGTTTACCCATTATAATTTCCTTAAACTCTAAAAGTTCAGATTTAGTGTAATGGGTTTTGGTTTCGTCTTCTGCCACTACTGGTTTTTCAACTTTGGATTTTTTAGCACTCATTTTATTTTGGTTATTTTAATAAAGCAGGGGAGCTCATTGATTTCAACTTCTATTCCATTGGGAACTTCTGCAACCAATTCTAAAGACTCCGCTAAAGTTTCGGTACAAATATAACCTTTAAATTCCGTAAGGGCATCAGCCCATTCCGAACGACTGGAAATCAATATGTTAACACGATCCGTGACCTCAAACCCATTTTCTTTTCGAAGATTTTGTATCCGATTTACAAATTCACGGGCATAGCCTTCCCGAATCAATTCTGGTGTCAGGGAAATATCTAAAGCCACGGTCAACCTTCCATCAACGGCAACTAACCAACCAGGAATATCTTCGGACAAAATCTCTACCTCGTCAACACGAATTTCTATCGTTTGTGTTCCGCAATTAAGCATCACCCTGCCATTCTGTTCCATTTCTTTAATTGTCCGGGCGTCCCAAGACTGAATTTGGGCAGAAACATCCTTTAATAGGGGCCCTACTTTAGGTCCTAATGCCTTAAAATTCGGTTTTGCCTTTTTCACCACAATACCAGAATCGTCGGCAATCATCTCTATGACCTTCACATTGACCTCAGATTTTATCAATTCCTCTACCTTGCGAATTTGATCTTCCTGCCCGGCATCTGAAGCAGGAATCATTATCTTATTCAATGGCTGACGAATTTTCAAATCTGCCTTTCTCCTTAAACTTCGGGTTAAGGAGCATACGGTTTGGGCTAATCTCATCCTTTCCTCCATTTCGGGACGAATATATTCCTTTCGAACCTCTGGCCAATCGCACAAATGAACAGATTCGGATGCGGAAGAATTAACCTCAGCACCGATAAGATGACGGTACAATTGCTCGGGTAGAAATGGGGCGATTGGACTCATTAAAATACACACGGTCCTCAAACATTCATATAAAGTTTCGTAAGCCGACTGCTTATCGCTTGTCATTTCGCCTTTCCAAAAACGGCGTCTGGAAAGTCTAACAAACCAATTGGACAATTGTTCTATCACAAAATCCTGAATTGCACGAGCAGCACGTGTTGGATCATAATCCCCATAGGCAGCATCTACTTCTGATATCAATGAATGGAGCAGAGAAATAATCCATTGATCAGATTCCGGTCTTTGGGAAACAGGGGTTAAGCCTCTTTCACCATATCGAAATGCATCAATATTGGCATACAGTGAAAAGAAACTGTAGGTATTAAATAATGTGCCAAATAACTTACGACGCGTTTCATCTAATATTGACTCATTAAACTTTAGATTCTCCCACGGTGGAGCATTTTCAACCATGTACCATCGCGTACAATCAGCCCCATATTTTGATAAAATCTCAAAAGGATCTACGGCATTACCCAATCTCTTGGACATCTTGTTTCCATTCTTGTCCAGGACTAATCCATTTGCGATAACATTTCGAAAAGCAATTTTATCCTCCAGCAACACAGCAATTGCATGCAAGGTAAAAAACCAGCCTCGCGTTTGATCTACACCTTCCGCAATGAAATCACCCGGAAAAGATTGTTCGAACATTTCCTTATTTTCAAAAGGATAATGCCACTGAGCAAAGGGCATAGCACCGGAATCAAACCAGACATCTATCAAATCAGATTCTCGTCGCATAGGCTTACCGGAATCTGAGACCAGCACAATCTCATCCACCCAAGGGCGGTGAAGATCCAGAGAATCCTCCCAATGTTTTATAATCTCTTCTGACATAAAACCAGACTGTACCGATTTTATTGCCTCTAATTTCAGTTCCTCAATCGATCCAATACAACGCAATTCTGTCCTATCCTCAGTTACCCAAATTGGCAAAGGGGTTCCCCAATATCGCGAACGCGATAAATTCCAGTCTACAAGATTCTCAAGCCAATTTCCAAAACGACCTGTCCCCGTTGACTCTGGCTTCCAATTAATGGATTTATTTAGTTCAACCAAGCGGTCTTTTACTGCCGTGGTTTTAATAAACCAGGAATCCAAGGGGTAATACAACACGGGTTTATCAGTCCGCCAACAATGCGGATAGGAGTGCTCGTATTTTTCTACCTTAAAGGCTTTATTTTCGGTCTTAAGCTTAATAGAAATTAGAACATCTGTTGACTTGTATTCCGGATCGGACTCATCCTTTCCCTCATAATTTTTTACATATAGGCCGCCAAACTCACCAACTTCTTTAACAAAGCGTCCCTGTTTATCCACCAAAGGCCCTTCATTACCGGCTTCATCTTTGACCAACAAGGGAGGAATCCCATGTTGCTTCGCCACACGCATATCGTCTGCCCCAAAAGTCGGTGCGATATGCACAATACCCGTCCCATCTTCTGTGGTAACAAAATCTCCTGGAATCACCCGAAAGGCAGGTATTGAAGGCTGAACATAGGGCATGAGTTGCTCGTACTCCGTCCCCACTAAATCAATACCCTTCATCTCGTCCACCAGACACCAAGGAATCTGCTTATCTCCGGGTTTATAATCCGACGGAGGCAACTCAGAATGCTTTTCTGAAAAATATTTACCTAACAAATCCTTCGCTAAAATAACGGTTACCGGTAGAAAGGTATATGGATTAAAGGTTTCAACCTTAACATAGGTAATCTTTTCTCCAACCGCCAACGCGGTATTAGAGGGCAAGGTCCAAGGAGTAGTTGTCCAAGCAAGAAAATAGGTATTGGTCTGATTTTTAATTTTAAACTGCGCGACAACAGAGGTGTCCTTAATCGATCTATAACATCCGGGTAAGTTGAGCTCATGAGAAGACAAACCGGTGCCGGCAGCAGGAGAATATGGCTGAATCGTATAGCCTTTGTATAGGAGTCCCTTATCGAAAAGTCTTTTCAATAAATGCCATAAAGATTCAATATACTCGTTGGTGTAGGTAATATAAGGATCCTTCAAATCTACCCAATACCCCATACGATTGGTTAGGTCATCCCATACAGAGGTAAACTCCATGACAGCCTCACGACAGGCCTGATTATATGCGGCTACTGATATTTTCTTGCCAATGTCCTCTTTGGTGATACCGAGTTTTTTCTCTACCTGCAACTCTACTGGTAAGCCATGCGTGTCCCATCCGGCTTTTCTTTTTACTTGTTTCCCTTTCAGGGTTTGATACCGGCAAAAAATATCTTTAATGGCTCTTGCCATAACATGGTGAATACCGGGCATCCCATTAGCAGAGGGAGGGCCTTCATAAAAAGTGAAGGACGGACTACCTGCTCTATGTTCTACACTCTTCTCAAATGTGGCATGTTGCTGCCAAAATGCTAGAATTTCCTGCTCGAGGGCAGGAAGATTCATTTCTTTATATTCGGGATATAGTTTCAATTGTCGAAAAATAAAGAGCAAAATTAGGCATTTTTACCAATCTATAAGGATTCCAACCAGTATCTGAACATGTATGACAATCAGGATTTTCTATACAGGAATCCTTTGAGGCATTACTTCAAAGTTCAAAAAACTGTCACGGTTTTTTTTCTAGAACAGGCACAAATTGAACACAAGGCCTGGCAAATACTTTTTTTATAAAAATCATATGTAATAATATCCCTGCTGCAAGGTGTTTTCTTTTTTAATTTTGCATCCATGGAAATATGGGATTCATTAGGGGTGAGCGAGGAGGTTAAAAACTGGGTACTTCTACCCCTTCTCATTTTCTTAGCCCGTTTGTCTGATGTCACGCTCGGAACCCTTCGCATCGTCTTTGTTGCTCGAGGGAGAAAAAAAATTGCCCCTCTTCTGGGCTTTGTAGAGGTGCTGATTTGGTTAGCCGCCATAGGACAGGTCATGCAAAATCTCAATAATTTCGTCTGCTACATTGCATGGGCAGGCGGATTTGCCATGGGAAATTTGGCAGGCATCCTCCTCGAAGAAAAAATTGCCATGGGTTTACTCGTTGTAAGGATCATCTCCGCTCAACAACCGGGGAACCTGTCCCACCACTTACATGAACAAGGATTCGGTGTCACTCGGGTGGATGCCCATGGCATCAACGGAAGGGTGGACCTTATCTTTACTATTATTCGGCGAAAAGATTTAAATCTGCTGGAAAAAACTGTTCGCATGCATGACCCAGATGCATTCTATTCCGTCGAGGATGTGCGATCTGCAAGCGACATGGTATATTCCCCCCAAAAAAATTCTGGAAATACCAGTCTCTTTGCCGGTCTTTTTCCCATTCGAAAAGCAAAATAACTTCTGTAATCCTGCCTTAGCATTTGTGTGAGCCCCGCCTAATTTTAAAAAACTACAGGCATAACCTCTTGACTAACAAACAATCTGATTTTGAAATTCTTTTCTTAGGCATTAGACTGATTAGCAATCATTTATACATCCCCTGTTGTATTATTTCAAGTACGTTTGGAATCCGAATTGAGGACCTTAACCCATAAAAACATGAAAAACAATAGCTTATATCGCCAACAATCCGTTTAAGGTCTTCTCCTAAACCTTATGTATCTCCCCTAGTTTCTCCCTGTAGTGGGAATCCTAACTATTACCTATACAAGTCCCGTTTAAACCGAATTATTCTTAATTTTACCCTCTCAATATTGTTTCATGGAAAACTGGCAATCTTATCAAAAAGTCATTCTTCCGGATGTACCGGATTATCACAAAATAGAGGTTTACACGCAGCACGGCGGGTATGAAACCATCCGTAAGATTCTTACTTCTGGAGAATATACGCCCAAATCGGTTATCGACCAGGTCAAAGCTGCCAATATCCGCGGACGAGGTGGTGCCGGATTTAATGCTGGTCTTAAATGGTCTTTCATGCCCCCTAAACAGCCAGGTGTACCGAGATATCTCGCCTGCAATGGAGACGAATCTGAACCGGGAACCATCAAGGACAGAAGAATTTTTGAATACAACCCTCATTTATTCATTGAAGGAATCCTGATTGCCTGCTACGCCATGGAAATGGACGCCGCCTATATTTACATCCGTGGTGAATACATAGACTGGATTCACATGATGCAAAAAGCGGTGGACGATGCATATGCGAAAGGCATGATTGGCAAGAACATCATGGGCAGCGGCTTCTCTACTGAAATTTATGTTCATACCGGAGCCGGTGCATACATTTGCGGAGAAGAAACTTCCTTAATGGAATCCCTTGAAGGGAAAAGAGCTTACCCCAGATCTAAGCCACCCTTCCCTGCTCAGGCAGGGCTTTGGGGCAAACCAACCACCATTAATAATATTGAAACGCTTGCATGCGCAACTTTGGTGATGAAACACGGAGCGGAATGGTTTGCAAACATTGGAGCCAAGACACATCCCGGACCGGTGCTTTATGGTATTTCCGGGCATGTAATACGCCCGGGGGTTTATGAATACCCTACCGGAATGCTGATTTCTGACCTAATTTATAAAGTTGCAGGAGGCATTCGAAATGGCAAAAAACTAAAAGCAGTCGTACCGGGTGGTTCATCTGTGCCCGTCCTGACCGCCGAAATGATAGACGGCATCACGATGGACGCAGATTCACTTCGCACGGTTGGCACCTACATGGGGACTGCCGGAATGTGTATTCTGGATGAAGACACAGACATGGTAAAATTCCTTCGTAGAATTGCCCACTTCTACCATCATGAATCCTGCGGTCAATGTACCCCTTGTCGGGAAGGTACCGGATGGATGGAAAAACTTATCGCCCGTATTGACGATGGACAGGGGGAAATGAAAGACCTCGACCTACTGCTAGACTTATGTGACAACATGGAAGGTCGTACGGTCTGTGCCTTGGCTGATGCTGCTGCTTGGCCGGTACGCAATACCATCAATCGCTTCCGTAGCGAATTCGAGAAAAAAATCGTGCGCAATTCCGTGTATGCCACGGTATAAACAGAATCCTTTTTAAAATACTTACTCATTCAGGATGGCTGATTCCTTTTCTTTCCTCAGTAATGCCGACCCTGTCGCCATTGAGGATATGTACCGCCGTTACCTTCAAAATCCGGAAAGCGTAGAAACCGGCTGGAGACAATTCTTCTCAGGATTTGATTTTGCAAAAGCTCACTTCGGAGAGGATGCCGGCGTTTCCTCTGTTCATGCAAAAGAAATACAAGTCATGAACCTGATTCAGGGATACAGACAAAGAGGTCATCTCTTCACCAAAACCAATCCGGTTCGAGACAGAAGACAATATACGCCTTCTCTGGATATTCAAAATTTTGGCCTAACGGCAGAAGATTTGGAAACAGTTTTTCAAGCAGGAACGGAAATCGGAATAGGTCCGGCAAAACTAAAGGATATCATTGACCACCTCCATCAAACTTATTGTCAGTCTATCGGTGCAGAATATCGCTATCTGAGAGAGCCTGCTACGGTAAAATGGCTACAGACCAAAATGGAATCCGGAAAAAACAGCCCGGATTTTTCTCTTGACAAAAAGAAGCACCTCCTGCACAAACTCAATCAGGCTGTTGTTTTTGAAAACTTCCTCCATACCAAATTTGTAGGGCAAAAGCGGTTCTCCCTCGAAGGAGCAGAGACAACTATTCCTGCTCTGGACACTATCATTGAAAGAGGGGCAGATTTGGGCATTCAGGAATTTGTTATTGGTATGGCTCACAGAGGTCGTCTCAATGTATTGGCCAATATTCTGAATAAAACCTACGAGCAAATCTTCCGGGAATTTGAAGGCGGGTATTTCGATAATTCCTTTGACGGAGATGTAAAATATCACCTTGGTTATTCTTCTGATGTTAAAACTACAACCAAAGGAGAAACTGTTCATCTTACTCTAACCCCCAATCCATCCCACCTGGAGACGGTGGATCCTGTTGTAGAGGGCATCGTTAAGGCAAAGCTTACGACCACTTACGAAGGGGATTTGAAAAAAATTGCACCCATTCTCATTCACGGAGACGCCTCTGTCGCCGGTCAAGGCATCGTTTATGAGGTCATTCAAATGTCCCTGGTAAAAGGCTATCGTACCGGCGGAACCATTCACCTCGTCATAAACAATCAGGTAGGTTTCACCACGAATTATCTACAGGCTAGGTCTAGTACCTATTGTACCGATGTAGCGAAGGTTACATTGTCACCTGTATTCCATGTGAATGGAGATGATGTGGAAGCAGTGGCCTATGCGGTTGGTCTGGCGGTAGAATTCCGGCAGCAATTTCATCATGATGTATTTATTGACCTGTTGTGTTACCGTAAACACGGCCACAACGAGGGAGATGAACCCCGCATCACACAGCCGCTTCTTTATAAAATCATTGCCTCTCATCCTAATCCCAGAGAAATCTATATTAAAAAACTCCTTGCCACAGGAGCTTTGGAAGAAGGCATGGCCAAAGAGATGGAGCAGAATTTCCGGAAAATGCTTCAGGAAAGATTAGATGAATCGAAGCAACTTCAAATCGCATCCATCCATTCTTTCCTGGAAGGAAAATGGAAAGGTCTTCGTCTGGCAGAAGAAAAAGACTTTGACCAATCTCCGGAAACGGCCGTATCTGTAAAAGAGTTAAAAAACATCTCTCAAAAATTATATGCTCGCCCCGAGGGGTTGAAATTCTTTAATAAACTCGAAAAAGTATTGGATGACCGCCGTAAAATGGTGGAAGAAACCGATGCCTTAGATTGGGGTATGGCTGAAACTTTAGCCTATGGATCGCTTGTAAACGAAGGTTTCGATGTTCGGATTTCCGGTCAGGATGTAGAAAGAGGCACCTTCTCTCATCGACATGCTATCATGAAGGTTGAAGATTCTGAACAGGAATATATCCCCTTACAACACATTCGAGAAGGTCAGGGACGCTTTCATGTGTTCAATTCCATTCTTTCCGAATATGGCGTACTAGGATTTGAATATGGACATTCTCTTGCTGCACCCAATTGTCTCACCATTTGGGAAGCCCAATATGGGGACTTTTTTAATGGCGCTCAAATCATCATAGACCAGTATGTAGCCGCAGCTGAAACCAAATGGCAACGAATGAGCGGTCTAGTTATGTTATTGCCACATGGATATGAAGGATCCGGTCCGGAACATTCCTCCGCTCGTATCGAAAGATTTCTGGAACTTTGTGCCAACAATAATATTCAGGTAGCAAATTGTACTGTGCCTGCTAATTATTTCCATCTTCTTCGTCGTCAACTCCACCGCCCTTTCCGCAAGCCTCTGATTGTATTTACGCCCAAAGGCTTACTGCGTCACCCAAAATGCATCAGTAGCCTGAAGGACTTTGCTCAGGGTGGGTTTAAAGAGGTGTTGGATGACACTGCCGTTCAGGCCGCCCAGGTTAAACGCGTACTCTTTTGTACCGGAAAAATCTACTACGAGTTGCTGGATATGCAACAAAAACACAACCGCCTGGATGTGGCAATCGTCAGACTTGAACAATTATACCCACTGCCGGAGAACCAGATTCAAGCCATACTCGCTAAGTACAAAAAAGCGACAGATTGCTATTGGGTACAGGAAGAACCCGAAAATATGGGCGCCTGGACCTTCATTATGCGCAAATTTGCGACCAGCGAGGGTCTCTCTAAATTCGGGATACAGGTTATTTCCCGTAAGGAAAGCAGTAGTCCCGCTACAGGTTCACCGAAGCAACACGCCTCTCAGCAGGAATACATTCTGAATCGTTCTTTTGATCTTCAACCGGAAAAGTCTCAAACTTCCGGTAAGCTCGTCAAACAATCCTGATAATTTATACTCTCTTTAGGTTATGATCGTAGAAATGAAAATACCCAGCCCCGGTGAATCAGTTACCGAAGTGGTGATTGAAACTTGGCTGAAACAAGACGGTGATTATGTCGAAATGGATGAAGCCTTGGCTGAAATCCAGTCAGATAAAGCCATGTTGTCCCTAAATGCCGAAAAAAGCGGGGTATTGAAAATTTTAGTTCCTGCCGGAGAAACCATTCCGGTTGGAACGGTGGCTTGCACCATTGATTCCAGTGCTACAGCACCTGCATCAAAGTCTGCGCCCAAAGCAGAAGCACCTGCTCAAACGGCTGCAGCAACGACAGCGCCAAGCTCTAATTCTTATGCATCTGGTGTGCCATCTGCTTCTGCGGCCAAAATCATGAAGGACCAGGGCATAGACCCGGCTTCGGTCAATGGCACGGGTAAAGACGGACGCGTCACCAAAGCCGATGTACTGGCTCAGGGTAAATCCACCACTGCCTCTACACCCGCTCCGGCTCAAGCGCCTTCCACCAATCAGGGCGTTCCTTCATTTGCCGGCGATAGGTCAGAACGCCGGGAAAAAATGTCTCAACTTCGTAAGAAGATTGCCCAAAGACTGGTCGCTGTTAAAAATGAAACTGCCATGCTTACCACTTTTAATGAAGTGGATTTGAGCGCGGTCATGGAAATACGCAAAAAATACAAAGACAAGTTCAAGGAAGTCCATGAAGTCAATCTGGGCTTTATGTCTTTCTTCACTAAAGCCGTTTGCGAAGCACTGAAATTATATCCGGCCGTTAATGGACAAATTCAAGGAGATGAACTGGTCTATTTCAACTATGCAGATATCGGTATCGCAGTGAGTACAGAAAGGGGCTTAGTGGTGCCGAATATTCGGAATGCAGACAAAATGAGTCTGGCAGAAATCGAAAAGGCCATTATGGCGTATGCTGCCAAAGCCAGAGAAAATAAAATTACTCTGGACGATATGACCGGAGGAACCTTTACCATTACCAATGGCGGTGTGTTTGGCTCCCTGATGAGTACCCCTATCATCAATCCTCCTCAAAGCGCTATTCTTGGCATGCACAACATTGTTCAACGCCCGATAGCCGTTAATGGTCAGGTGGAAATTCGTCCCATGATGTACATTGCCTTATCCTACGACCACAGAATCATTGACGGAAAGGAATCCGTCAGTTTCTTGGTAAAAGTCAAAGAGCAATTGGAAGACCCTGCCAGAATGCTGTTAGGTATATAAGCTTTAAAGAAACCGGGTTTAGGCCCGGTTTTTTTGTAGGAAAATTTTTACCAAAACTTCGGTATAAAATTGGTACCCAATTGTGTCTTCCTATGACCATTGAGACCAGAATAGCTTTAGCGTATTGAGTACAAAAGAAATTGTTGCGGAAAAACCTGGCCTACTACACTCAATGTTAGAAGAACTAGAAATTGGATTTGAAATAAAATATCAAACGAGTACCCTTATCCGGACTTCTCTGCCACCTACCTAAAGCAAACCGCCAATGGGCTTGCACCAAGCCAGCACCCAAATAATCACTAACCTAACTGGTGACCATATCACTCTTTGGGGTGGTACGTAGAAAAAACAGCCAGAAATCAGGCTTGTCAGGCTCTAGAACTCCCTAAATGCCCAAACTCAAAATGTTTCCGATACAATTAGAATTTAGCCTGAGATTTATGTGGAAGGTATGCGAAAACTAATAGCCCAATTCTGTCAAAACATCAGAGGAACCCCATGCACCTTATAATAAGAAGGGAGACCTAAATCTCCCTTCTTGTTGTTCATCCCTTACCTCACCACTACCCGCTGGACTTGCTCTATCCCCTCTCCCATCACTTTTATCAGATACACGCCTTTTGCCAGGTGACGGAAATCCAGATCCCAGTATATACTTCCGGGTTCTTTGCTTTCCTTACCCTGCATCAGAATCGTGTGGCCTAACACATCGAGTACCATCAGCTGGTAACTACCCTCCCCTATGCCTTTTACTTTGGCTCGGGTCAAGCCTTCCGTTGGATTCGGATAGACCTCCAACTCAAGGTTCCCCTGCACGATATCCTTCACCTCGGGGATACCCTCCGTGCTTTCTTCTTCTGCTGTTTCAGTAGATGCTGTGCGGCAGTTAATAACCGTTACGGAGACTGTAGCACTGACGACGCCACAAGCAGGCACCGTCGCATTCATCGTATAGATACCGCTATGCGTTAGCTGGGCATTCGACCTCGAAGGATTCTGCGAGGTAGAGGCAAAACTTGCCGGACCGCTCCAGCTATAAGTACTCCCCGTGGGGGCTGTGCCCGTGAAGTAAATCACCTGACCACGACATACAGGCGTATTAGCTCCGGCTGTAACACTCCCAGGATTATTCACCGTCATCACGACGGATTGTACTGTCGTACTTCCACAACCTGCAGAGGTTACCGTTAC
>CANHCC010000013.1 GCA_947459115.1 Bacteroidota bacterium
ATTAATTTTCTCTGCCTCTTTTGAAACAGCCTCCAGATCTTTTGTGATTCCATCCGTTTTTTTGTCGGCATCGTTATACAATTGATCTAACGATGGATTAACAATTTTATAGGATAAACTTTGGGAGAACTTTGGACCTGATACTAAATCATTGTCCCAAACTTTAACAAAATATTCTACCTCATCGCCCGTTTGAATTCCCATCATACCAAAATCAATATCCATGTGAAACAGACGATTCAGCAAATTTTTATCAAAAGGTAAAGTCAAGGTTTTCCATTGTTCACTTACTTTGGAACCATCATTGGACTTAATAAATCGATAATGTAATTCCGATTTAGTTAGACCATAATCATCACCCAATTCATAGTCTAATGGAAGAAGGCCATTGATTCCAATTTTGTATTCTGCCTCGGGGGCCCGTATGACGGCAGTTGGGAAACGATCCTGTTCAACCATGATTTGATATTTCACGGTGTCTGTATTACTTCTTCCCTTTTTGGAATTCATTTGGAAATAATATTCACTACCTTCCATAACCACACGATTCAAAGAATAGGAATTTCCTGAATTATGAATCATCGGAAGCTTTGAAGTATTCATGACCATTTTTACTTCTTCAGCTTCTCCTCTGTTTTGAATAATCCAGGTTACAAACGAGCCCTTTAAGGCAGAAAAATCTCCTACATTATCTGGAAGGGTATCCGCTTTTCTACCTGTGTAGGAGGGATATCGGATTATCGTTTTTAGTTTTTCAACGGATGGGACTTTCCAAACATTGATGGGATAAGGAGCTGTTTTAACCTCATTATTTCCAATCCGTATTTGAACATCCTCAAGAATATTACTTAATTCACCTTTAAAACCATTTGTCCCATCAAGGTCCATGTTAATGGGTATCCAATCCTCCGAACCTTTTCTATTAACGAAAATAAACAGCTCAGATGGAATCTCTTTACCTTGAATACCAGCATGAATCTGAACATTTCCACCCTCTTGTACTTCTTGTGGAACATCGTCAAGAACAATTATGAACGGCGGGGGTGGCGGAAAATCCGTATTAAAATTTACTAACCTGTAAGAGCCCTGAGTTAATACATCAGGATTTATAAAAAGGAAAACTGTTACTATGAAAGCAGGAATTAAAAGAAAACGAGCTCTTCTATAATTTGGATAATAGGATACAGCATTGGAAAACGAAAACAACCCAATCTCACTTGATTTTTTTTGTATAGCCGCTTCGACCAATGAATTATCCCGATCAGAGGATTTACTCAACAATATAAGATTTAATAACTTATCATCTATTTCTTGAATATATTTACCTATAAAAATAGCTGACTCTGTGTCTGAAATAGTTTTGCTTAGTCTTAAAATTTTAAATAGCGGAATCAAAATTTTCCAAACACCCACTAAAATAAAAATAGCTAATAATAGGAAGAACAATATGGTTCTTACTGTAACCGAGAAGTTAAATAGAGACTCCCCGAATATCACTGTTAAAAACAAGGATGAGATCAAAAGGAGCAATACAACACATCCGCCCAATATCTGGTTTTTATAATACTTCCTACGAAAAGCATCCAGACTTTGCTGAATATTAAATGGAATCGGCATGAAACGGTATATGCCCAAAATGGGACTTTAAAAATACGAAAAAATCCACCGTTGGTGTATAACTTTTAAAATAAAGATTTATCCTTCAATCGTAATTCAATAGGACAATGATCAGACATCTTAATATCTGAATGGATTTTATAGTCCACAATACTAGAAACCAAATCTTTATCAACCAAATGATAGTCAATTCTCCATCCGAGATTTCTTTCTCTGGCATTAGCACGAAAAGTCCACCAGGTATATTGATGGGGCTCTTGAGAAACAACCCTTAGACCATCTTCATAACCCAAATTAAGAAAAGAATCCACCCAAGCGCGTTCATGTGGAAGAAACCCGGAAGTATTTTTATTAGATGTAGGGTTGTGAATATCAATTGGTTTATGACAAATATTGACATCACCGGTAATGATTAACTTCTTTCCACTTGCCTTCAATTTCTTAGTGAGGATTACAAAATCTTCTAAAAACTTTTCTTTAAAAGACTGACGAATATCACCCGTCGTACCAGAAGGAAAATAGGCAGACATAACAGAAACATCTTTAAAATCAGCCAATAACAAACGACCTTCTGCTTCATAAGCCTCATAGTCGAAGACCGTTTGAACAGATAAAGGCTTAACTTTTGACATTATCCCAACTCCTGAATAACCCTTTTTGGCAGCAGGATTCCAAAAACCAAAGTACCCCTCCATATGTTTTATTGACACCGGAATATCTGTTTCATTTGCTTTAAGCTCCTGAAAACAAATAATATCCGGAGAATTAACTTGAATCCATTCTGCCAATCCTTTCTTTTCAGCAGAACGAATACCATTTACATTGAAAGATACGATTTTCATATTAAAAATGAGACCATCCCTGAGCAATGACTTCCATTTGGGTACCGTCCGAGGCTTCAATATATACTGGAGAATTAGTTCCAGTCATATGCCCAATAACAGAAATATCCTTAAGTCCTTTTAATTTTTCAAAGTCATGAATGGATACAGTAAATAATAATTCATAGTCTTCTCCTCCATTTAAGGCATAAGTAGATCCAGTACTTTGAAAAGATTCTGCCACCTTATCTGTCTCATAATCTACCGGTAACTTATTCTGATACAGGACAGCACCTCTTTTACTTTGCTTACAGATATGTAAAATATCAGAACTTAAACCATCTGAAATATCTATCATTGCAGTAGGCAAAACAGCAACTTCGGAAAGTGAAGCAATAATATCCGTCCTCGCTTCGGGTTTTAATTGCCTTTCTACAACAAATTCAAATCCTGTTAAATCAGGTTGAATTCCTGGATTGTTCAAAAATAAATCTTTCTCTCGTTGCAAAACTTTAAGCCCTGCAAGAGCGCCACCAAGATTTCCAGATACACAAATTAAATCATGCTCTTGAGCACCACTTCTATAAACAACCTTATCCTTCTCAACTTCACCTACAACTGTGACTGATATGAATAATCCTTGCCTAGAACTGCTGGTATCACCTCCCAACAAAGTAATATTATAAAAATCACAAGCTGCTCGAATGCCTGAAAACAATTCATCAATTGCTTCTAAAGAAAAACGATTGCTGAAACCAATCGAAACAAGAATTCCGGTCGAGCGACCATTCATTGCTGAAATATCCGATACATTTGAGGAAACTGCCTTATATCCAATATGCTTTAATGGGGCATATGACAAATCAAAATGAACCCCTTCTGCCATGATATCAGTTGACAAAAGTGTGTAAAAAGATTCATCTTTATCTAAAACTGCACAATCATCACCGGGACCTTTTATAATTCCCGGGTTTCTTGCTGAAAAACCTTCCGTGATTCGATCGATCAATCCAAACTCACCAAGACTAGAAACCGGCGTTAATCCAATATTACCTTCCATATCTATTTAAATACTCAGTTCTAACATTTTCAAAATAGGCGCAAGAGCCTTTACACGCAAGGATTCATCCATTTGTATTTCTGGCTGCTCATAATTCAAGGCCATCCAAACTTTTTCCAGAGTATTCAACTTCATATGAGGACAATCATTGCAAGCACAGGCATTATTTGCCGGTGCAGGAATAAAAACTTTGTTTGGCTCATTGATACGCATTTGATGTAGAATACCAGTTTCGGTTGCAACGACAAAGATTTTTTTATCAGACTTTGAAACAAAATTTAAAAGAGCAGTTGTAGACCCAATAAAATGAGCATGTTGTAAAATTGCAGCTTCGCACTCAGGATGGGCAATTAAACAAGCCTCAGGGTGTTTATAAAGTTCAGCTAATACCTTCTTTTCAGAAAAAATTTCATGAACCATACAACTTCCATCCCATAACAACATATCTCTGCCAGTCTTTTTATTAAGCCATGCCCCTAAATTTTTATCGGGGGCAAAAATGAGTTGTTGGGTAATAGGAAAGGAATTGACGATCTTTTCCGCATTAGAGGAGGTAACAATTACATCAGATAGAGCCTTAATCTCGGCGGAACAATTGATATAAGAGATAACTTTGTGTTCAGGATGAAGTTCTTTGAATTTTTGAAAAATATCCGGTGGACAAGAGTCTGCCAGGGAACACCCGGCATTTAAATCTGGCAACAATACTTTTTTGGTGGGGTTTAACATTTTAGCTGTTTCAGCCATAAAATGTACGCCTGCAAATAGAATAATGTCCGCCTGAGTGCGCTGAGCTTCTTGTGCAAGGCCGAGAGAATCCCCAATAAAATCTGCGACATCTTGAATATCAGGTTCTTGATAATAATGAGCCAAAATAATTGCATTTTTTTCTTTCTTAATTTGCTCTATATCAGCAAATAAATCAAGACTGGGATCGGGGAATTTCATTAGAAACCCCTGGGGAAGGAAATCAATTGGAGATCTCATAGCCACTAAAGGTACAAAAACAGTTATATTTTATATATTTATTAAAATGTTGTTGTTGTAGCTGTGAATAGCTGGATAACTTTTTTCATAAAGTTTGGATAAAACGAAATCCACGGTTGAATGGGTACAATGAACAAGGTGTGGGGAAATGTAGAATATGACATTCAGTTAGATACAAGGTTATCCACAGATATGAAAAAGGCAGAATAAAGAATCCACAGGAAAAATAAATTATCTTGAAGCATTGAAAACTGGTGGAAAAAAATCGGGTTATACACAATAAGGAACAGGCAGATGAGGCAAGTAAAAAAACGCAAACCCCCTGAAAAAGTTATCCTATTGTCATCCACATCATAAAACCCACATTCGTGAATAAACATGTGCATATTCTAAAACTCATTTTCAATCACATAAGAAATGTATTCACAAACATGTGGATAAACCAAACAACCCATAAAATCTTATTAAATTGAATAAATTCAAAAAACAAAATCTAATCAAAATAATGTGGAAAACAGAATAAAGAATTCAGTTTCAGACCAATCTGAAAAAAG
The DNA here is from genome assembly GCA_947459115.1 of Bacteroidota bacterium. Lineage (GTDB taxonomy): Bacteria > Bacteroidota > Bacteroidia > J057 > RFSG01 > CANHCC01. The sequence goes on from CANHCC010000013.1 coordinate 5,040, forward strand.
CTTTCAGGCCGGATTTGTAGCCATAATTGGCAAGCCGAATGCGGGAAAATCTACCTTAATGAATGCTCTAGTTGGGGAAAAACTGGCCATCATTACTCCCAAAGCTCAGACCACCCGACATCGAATAACAGGAATACTGAATGGAGATACCTATCAAATCGTCTTTTCTGACACTCCAGGTGTCATACGGCCCAAATACAAATTACAGGAATCCATGATGAAATATGTGGGAACCGCTATTCAGGATGCAGATGTCATTGTATTAGTGGCAGATGTAGATGAACAGTTTCCGGAGGAAGAGTTATTGTCCATGATTCCATCAAAAAAAATTCCGGTTATCCTGGCTATGAATAAATCGGATATGTCCGGAAAGGAAAAAATAGACAAACGAATAGAAGAAATTTCTTCTAAAATAAAAGTTCAAAAGTCGTATGCAATATCCGCGCTTCAGAAAAAGGGTTTAGAGGATTTATTGGATGGGATACTCTCTTATGTACCGGAAGGTCCACCTTATTTTGATCAGGATATGTTGACCGATCGCCCGGAACGGTTTTTTGTAGCTGAGATCATACGGGAACAAATCTTTTTAAAATTTGAAGAAGAAATTCCATATGGTACAGAGGTTAGTATATTGGAATTTAAGGATTTGGGAGAACGCGTGCACATTGAGGCAGAAATTCATACAGAAAGAAGAAATCACAAAGGGATTTTGATTGGTAAGAATGGCGCAGGAATCAAAAGTATTGGAACGGCAGCTCGTGAGGACATTCAAAAATTATTAGATAAACCCGTGCATCTAAATCTATATGTTCGCGTGGCTGAAAAATGGAAAAACTCTCCCCGATATTTGAAAGGTTTTGGGTATTGAAAGCACCAAAATATGGTCAAAGCTTGGTACATACCATCAATATTTCCTTAATTTTATCCATCTAAAGACTATTTCCCTATGAAAGGAATCATTTTAGCCGGAGGATCCGGAACCAGATTGCATCCCCTTACAATCGCCATGAGCAAGCAAATGATGCCGGTTTATGATAAACCTATGATATATTATCCTTTATCTACCTTGATGCAGGCAGGGATACGGGAAATATTGATTATTTCTACACCTCAGGATTTACCCGGCTTTAAAAATTTGCTTGGGGATGGGAAACAAATCGGCGTAGAATTTTCCTATGCTGTTCAGCCTTCTCCCGATGGTCTGGCCCAGGCCTTTATTATTGGCAAAGATTTTATTGGCAATGATAAGGTCGCATTGATTCTGGGAGATAATATATTTTACGGAGAAGGTCTGCCTAAAACTTTACAAGGTTGTACCGAACCACAAGGCGGGATTGTATTCGCTTATCATGTTTCGGACCCGGAGCGTTACGGCGTAGTGGACTTTGACCCAAAGGGAAATGTAATCAGTATTGAGGAAAAACCGCTACAACCCAAATCCAATTATGCTGTTCCGGGCATTTATTTTTACGACAATGAAGTTGTAACAATTGCTGCCAATTTGAAACCATCTCCAAGAGGGGAATTGGAGATTACAGATGTTAATAAGGAATATTTATCTCAGGGAAAACTCCGTGTTGCGGTGTTGAGCAGAGGCACTGCCTGGCTGGATACAGGCACACATAATTCTTTGCTGCAAGCGTCCAATTTCGTTCAAATTATCGAAGAAAGACAAGGTCTGAAAATCGGGTGTATTGAAGAAATAGCTTGGCAGATGGGTTTTATCACTAACGAACAATTGGAGGAACAAGGCAAAAGACTTATCAAAAGTGGATATGGAAAATATCTCCTGGCCCTTCTGAACCAATAAGTCGATTTCTGCCGGAAATACCAATGAAACCGGTATTAAGCCTCCCGCTCTTTCTTCTATATTTTTTTCTGTGTCTTGGCGTATTGTCTTATATTCCGATTGCTTGGATTGATGAGGCTATGTTTGCAGATGCAGCAAGAAACCTTGCACAAACCGGTCAATATGCCAGTCGTTTGTGGGAGCAGCCACAGACAGAAAAATTTTTATTAGGCCATCTGCCATTGTGGCAATTGCTGTTAGCTTTATGGTATAAGGTTTTTCCAACCACAATATTTTGGACTCGCCTACCCGGCCTGCTGTTATATGCGGGATTTGCTGTCATGGCCTGGTTTTATTTTTCTAAGCTCTTGAATATCAACACAGCATTGGTGATCACCTTACTATGTGTAGGCGATAAAGCCATATTTGAAGCTGCTCGAAGTGTCAGAATGGATATTTTGGGCGCGTTTCTTCTTATGTTTCTTGCAACCGGGCTCCTGCGCAAATGGAATGCTTTGGTGTTATCTCTGGCATGTGGTTTATTAACGCTTGTTCATCCAAACTTTTGGTTGGCGACCCTTATATTAGGAATCCCCATATTTCTTCAAAGTAAATCGAAATGGCAAACAGGTATCATTGGCCTTCTACCAATAATCCTATACCTGATATGGATTTTTCCATGGAGACATTTGATAACAGTACAACTATTAGCCAATGGGGGAGACCACATTCGTTCAGATGGAAATATTATAGAAATCCTACAGGACTATTTCTTTATTCGCTATTTCAAATGGTATGAGATTCAACAAATATTGCCCATTTTGTATATTGTGACTTTATTTTCGGCTCCACTTCTATTTTTCCGAGAAGAGAAATTCAGGCCTGTAATTCTTTTGCTTTGGGCCCAAACCCTTTTTTTAATCATTATGACAGGCAATTATCCCCGATATAATCTTCCGGTGGTGATCAGTGTCTGGTTGCTTTTCCCATTAATCCTAAAGTGCCTTCCGGAATCATTTAATCTCGAAAAATTTAAAAATTCGTTTATCATAATAAGCCTTTCACTCGCTTTATATCCATTAATTTCCAGAACGGCATTGGCATGGTATCAAAAGACAGAAAGAGACCCGGATCGTTTGTTGGCCTGGCTGGATACCTCCTTACCTGATAATCCTCAAACCCTTTTAATAGATGAGGCGATAGGCTATTATCTTCAAAGACCAGGAACAGACTTTGGTTTTTTGCACAGTATAGATAAATTCGATTTATGCCAATATAAAGGCGGTATTTATCGACTTACATACCAAACATTGCCTTCTAATCAATGGAAATTAATGTCTTCCTATTCCGTGGAGGAGGCGATTTTACCCGCTTGGATTCCTATGCGTCAAACTTATAGAGGCCTTTTGTTATATCAATATATCGGTTTGGTGGATGACTCCTCTTTGGTTACCAAACCATATAAAGGTATTGGCTCCTGAATAATTAGTGAATAATCTTTTAATAACACCGGTAAATAATCTTTTAAAACCGGAAAGATATTTCCATCATCTAAAATATAATCCGGCTTTTCTTTTTCTATCCTTATGTACACATCCCGAAGTGTCCATTCAGAGGAAAATAAAGATCTAGATTGGTTTTGGGGTATAAAGTCGAGTTTATTGACAAATTGAAAATAGTCAATGAATCCAATGCCAGGGGCAATATCTTTTAAAGCAGACAGCCCTACCTGTTTGCCCAGCATCCAAACTTTTGGATATGTTTTCCCACTTAACCTCTGAATTAATTTTATTTCACTTTGTAAGTCTGTTGGGGGTGAAATCAAGCGATGTAGAAAAACATTTCGATTTACAGTATTCAGCTCTATGAAATTTGAATAAGTATTGACATTTCGAACATAGTAAAATTGAATTGAAGAGAAAATCGGATAGGCAAACACCAGCAGAAAAAGCAGGAAATGTAGCATACGATTCATCTTATTCATAAAAAATCGCCAGATGTAAAAAACGATTGGGAAAATCACAACAATAACCGGATTATCATGTCTGAAAAGCCCAAGAATTAACAACATTAAAATCGACACAACCATCCAGATTGCCATAACGGACTCAATTTTTCTTTGACGAATGTTTAAACCCAATCCACCAATTCTAAAAGACAAAAATCCCCCAATTAAAGGCAAGAGGAGGCACAATAAAGCCATTAAACTTTCTATTTTATGACCTTCTTCAATTATGGGTTTAAATACAAGTTGCGGATTAATAAATTCATCGAGGCGATATAATACACTGTCTTGTGTCCAGCTCGAAAGCGCATTATTATATGCCAGGGTCAAAGCGCAAAAAAACAAAGGCAAAAAGAATCCAATAATCAGGGTCACAATTTCCTCTAAGCGGGCCGGACGCATGATAAAGTAAATAAGCAGGATAGCGAAATAGTATAATACCGATTGATATTCCAAAAGAACCGAAACAGAGGTCAGCATGCCAACCATGAGTAATAGAGACAATGGTTTTACCCCTTCCTCAAAGCTTCTTATCAATAAATAAACGGAAGACAACAAAGGCAGCAACATAAGCATTTCACCAGTGACCTGTTGGGCATACCAGGGAAAGGAGACCGCTGACAGAAATAAGACACCGGGGAAAAGGGTTTTGTCACGACTGAGTCGGAAGTCGTGAATGAGTTGATTAAAGAAAAAGGCACAGAGAAACAGATAGATGCACGAAAACATCCGAATGGACATTACACAATCGTTTCCAAAGAGGGCGTAAAAGAAGTACCAAAATCCGGCTAACAGGGGAGGAACACTGCTTAATGTTTCAGAATATAAGGTATGCCCTTGATCCAGTCGGATCACGGTATTCAGCAGTAAATTTTCTTCCTGGCTTAAAACATCTGCATTAAGGGATGGTAACCGAACCACAAATGCCAGGAATAGCAAAATCAAATATGCGACCGGATGATTAAACCTGAATAGAGAAAGCATAATAGAATTCAAAAGTACATGAAAAAAGCCTTTTCGCATATCTTACACGGAATGGTATCTTTGTACTGTGCGTCTATACCTGATTTGTCCACAAGCAACTTCCCGTTTACAATATGTCGCTTCCATATTGTTCGAGAATCTTTTGGGTTTAGACTTGACTATCGTAGCCCCGGAAGCCTTTATGCCGGAGATTCATGTGCCAGCATTATCCTACGCATGTAGCATCGATAACCTCGAAGAAATCCCTTCCGCGGCATTACTTTTTGAAACCGGGTTGCCCCGGGTCTTCCCCGAAACATACGAAAACCCCCGCTTACCGGGTCTTTTCCCTTTCCCCAATGCTCCGGGTACATTTAAATTTGATATCCTTGCTTCGGCTTTTTGGATTCTGATAGACGGATGGGAATTAACGGGCCTACTTCCGAAAGATCTATATGACCGTACCGATGGCAGGCATCATCCTTTGATGATCGAGGGGTGGATTTCCCGACCCATAATACACGACTATGCGAGTGCTTTGGCATCTCGGATTTCGGGATGTTTGTTTCAACCTAAATCGGGAAAAATTCATATCACACTGGATATTGATGAACCCTGGATGCATGCCTATAAACCCTGGCATATACAGCTTGGCGGAATGATAAAAAGTTTAGGGCAAGGCGACATGAGAACCGTAAAACAGAGGATAAAGTCTCTCATGGGAATAGAAGACCCCTTTTATATTTTTCCTCATCTAACGCATCCCCAATCTCTTATCCTGTTCTTTTTAATTGACCGACACGACCCCAAAGATGGACGCCACACCTGGAGATTATCGGCATACCGCAAACTTATTCAGATGTGTCATGAACGGGGGATACATATTGGGATTCATCCATCCTTTAGTAGTTCCGATGTTCCGGGCAGAATTGCATTTGAAAAACAAAAATTGGAAGAAATTATAGGTCAACCTGTCGTTTCGTCCCGGCAACATTTTCTCCGGTACAAAAATCCGGAAACCTTTCGGGAACTCGAGGCCTGTGGTATTCGGCATGAATATTCTTTATGTCCTATCTATGCGTGTGGGTATATGCGTGGTATGGCCCAGCCCTTTCTTTGGTATGATATCGGGCAGGAAAGGACCAGTCAGCTTACCTTGCACCCTGTTATGGTAATGGATAGAGCATTACAAAAATATCAGGGCATCAGAGCAGACGAAGCCTGGGAAAAAATAAAATCTGAAGCAGATACCTGCTTGTCTTATGGGGGCGAGTTTGTGATACTTTGGCACAATGCAACGCTGAGTGAAACAGGGGAATGGCAGGGTTGGAAAAAGGTCTGGACCGCCCTGCAACTCTATTTTGAGGAAAAAGGATACCCGTCATGAAATGCTCTCACCACGATAGTCACAGCATTTCAGCCACGAGTTGGGATGAATTTATTTATAACTCCCCTCAGGGAAGTCCTTTTCTATTACATGAGTGGATGTCTTGTGTTTTTATGAACTGGCAATACCTGGAAGTGGGGGACGGCAATAGAATTCTCGCACGCATGCCCCTGAGCCCGGCAAGAAAATGGTTTTGGCACTATGCTTTCCAGCCCTTATTTTGTCAACATTGGGGTGTGGTATTCGCGAAAGACCTAAGCCCAACAGAAATGCAGGCCTGCATAGCATTGTTAAGACCCGAACTGGAAAAGCGTTTTTCATTAATTACTTTTTATTTTTCGCCTTATTATCCGGATACCGCTTTTTTTCAAGGCAAAGAATGGCAAATAACCCCACGGATTACGCATCTTTCCGTTTTGGGTTCTTCTCCTGAACAATCATTTTCCCCATCAGCGGTTCGACAATATAAAAAAGCTGAAAAAGCCGGCTATAGGATTTTGGAAGAATGGTCAATAAAAAGTGTAGAGCTCATCCTAAAAAAAAATCCAGGAATTATGAATCCCAAGCAATTGGATTTATTTTTAAAGTTATACGCGCTGGTGCAGGAAAAACAATTGGGGTTCAGCCTCATGGCTCATTCTCCTCTTGGAGAAATAGTTGCCATGGGGATTTTTGTTACCTATCAGGAGCGGGTGTATTACTTAGCCGGGGCAGTACTGCCCGAACAGCGAAACAGTGGCGTTATGACTCAACTCATGCGGACAGCAATGAATCGGGCCTATAAACAGGGAAAAACCATTTTGGATTTTGAGGGTTCTATGAATCCCGGCATTGCAAAATTCTTTAAAGGTCTTGGAGGTCAAGAGAAAAACTATATTTGCATATCATATAACCGCATGCCCTTTTCGAAGCTATGGAAAAAGTAATTAATATTCTTAGTAAAAACAGCTCCATTTTCACTCAGATAATGTCCGAGCTTCGGGATGTAGACATACAAACCGACCGTATGCGTTTTCGTTTTAATCTCGAACGCGCCGGTGAATTAATGGCATATGAAATCAGCCGATATTTGGCATATGAGAACAAGACCGTCACGACACCCTTGGGCACAGCAGATGTTCCTGTATTAAAAGATCAGCCAGTCATCGTTGGGATATTAAGAGCCGGTTTACCTTTGCATCAGGGCTTTCTGAGAATATTTGATCATGCCGACAATGGCTTTATTTCTGCTTACCGCCAACATACGAATGAGAATGAGTTTGTAATCAAAGTTGAATATATGGCTTGTCCCGACATCGAAAACCGAACTTTGATTTTAGTAGATCCGATGATTGCCACAGGAAAAAGTTTATATCTGAGTTATCAGTCTTTATTGAGTCTTGGAACACCTAAGGAAGTTTACATTGCAGGTGTAATTGGCAGCGAAGAAGGAGTTAGGTATTTGAGATTAAATATTCCTCATGCAAAAATATTTATTGGGGATGTAGATAAAGAGCTTACCGCCAAGTCCTATATTGTTCCCGGTCTGGGTGATGCCGGGGATCTGGCATATGGTTTAAAATAATTCCTATAAACATTGAGTTTAGGAATGTTATCCCCGGAGCAATTATCTGAAAAACTCAAAGATCTGAGAAATATCACTTTTCCATTCCTGGAAAATGTTAAACCCTCTCATCTTGCCGGAAAATCTATTTTGGTACCGGGCGGCGCAGGGAGCATTGGCGCTACATTTGTCAAAATGTTGGTATCATTAGGACCCGCCAAAATTGTGGTGATTGATCCGGATGAAAATGCGTTGTCCCACTTAATCCGAGACGTCCGCAATACCACTTTTCCGGAGGACCTTCCGGAAATAATTACCCTCTCGTTGAATATAGGCTCCGCTTTATTTGAGGACTGGGCATTAAAGCATACCGAATTTGATTATGTGTTTAGCTTTGCTGCCCGTAAACATGTGCGCGCCGAACGGGATATCTGGTCGGTACTGTCTATGTTTGAATGTAATGTACTTGCTCATGCCCAACTTTTTCGGTTGTATCCTCGAGCACGTTTGTTTTCTGTATCCACCGATAAAGCATCTGCGCCGGCCAATTTAATGGGGGCCTCTAAACGCATGATGGAAAGAATCTTGTTTTCAACCGGGTCAACAGACCGGGTGCGTTCTGCCCGTTTTGCAAATGTTTTATTTTCAGCGGGTAGTTTAACAGAGGCCTTTTGGCATCGTTTTTTGAAACAGCAAACATTTGCTTGTCCTAAAGGCGTTAAGCGATTTATCATGACAAAAGAAGAAGCCGCTCGCTTATGTTTGATGGCCGGACTCTCGGAAACCCCCGGAATTTATTTTCCGGATTTTGACTCAAATCAACATCAGGTTTTGCTCAGTGATCTACTTTTATTGATGTTAGAATCGCTGAATATTACTCACACTTCTTTTTATCAGGAGAAGGAAGCCTTGCAATATTCTTTTCACAAAAAAGAACAAGATCCTTGGCCGGTCTTATGGTCCATGAATGATACCGTAGGTGAAAAAGACGAAGAACAGTTTTTCACCGCCACGGAAATGCTTGCCTCGACACAACATCCGGGGTTGAAATATGTTTCTATGGTTCATTCCTATACAAATGAAGCGCAAACGGAAATCTTTTCTAATCTTCAAAAATGGCTTCACACACCTCCGAAAGGCGGTTTATCAGAATTCAAAGAATGGGTTAACTTCTGGGTGCCTGAATATCAATTATCTGAGGGAAGCAGGTCATTGGATCAAAAATTGTAGGTCGAAGGCATCATGAAAAACTTAACGAATCGGATTTTGTTGGCCAAGCCTGTTTTAGATGATCCAAACTTCACCCGAACGGTCATTTGGCTTTTAGAGCAAGGTGATCAGGGCACATCCGGATTTGTCATCAATCGCCCGATCAGCCCTAAAATGGGGGACATCATTCCAGACTTTCCATTACCGGACTTTCCAGTCTATTTAGGGGGGCCTGTGGAAACCAACACCTTACACTTTGTACATCAGTATGGCGCCGAAGCAGAAGGAGGGTTGGCCCTGTCAGAGGATTGGAAATGGGGAGGCAGTTTTGAGACCATTTTGGAATTGGCCCGCCAAAGTCGCTTACGGGAAGCGGAAATGCGATTTTTTGTAGGTTATAGTGGCTGGGCTCCAGGTCAATTAGAGGACGAAATACAACAGGATGTTTGGGTAGAGGGTCCGAAATTTTATCCCGAAATTCTGAAAATGAATCCGAAATCCATGTGGCGTCTCATTCTTCGTTCTATGGGAGGCGATTATGCCATAATGGCTAATCATCCGGAAAATCCAGATTTAAACTGAGCTTTTTCAGAAATCAACAATATTTCTTACTTTTGTGCATTGTGTAATTACTCTCTTTAATTGTTTATTGTCATTTAAAGAAGAAATCTAAACGAAGTGTCATAAAATCAACAATTTAGTCATCGGGTTTAGAGAATTTACACACAGACAACTACCATTTTTATCACAGAAGCCTATCGCATTATTTTTCTACGCGTCGAGTAAAAGAGTTACCACTTGAGGTTTAGTATTCTGTCTGTAGTTGTCGTTTAGCACAGTTACCATATTATTTTATTGGTTAGCGCCGTCCTTATTTGATGTAGCGCCAAGGGATTCTGTGTCTGCAGATCCGGCGGCCATTCATACAGAAATGCCGGCTGTGGCGGAGCCTAAGTTGGTAGAGGAAGATACCACCAAATTACGCTATCCCTTTGACGACAATCCCGGAGGATTAGGTTCCGGAGGTTATCAGTCCCCGCTTTTTTTACCTGGAGGATCTAATATTTCCACGGAGTATAAGATGTCGGAAGACGGGAAGGGCTATTACATTATTGAAAAGGTTGGAGACCAACCCATAGGTGCGCCTATTTACATGACGGCTGACCAGTTCAATAAGTACATGTCTAAGAAACAGGATGAGGAGAGCTTGAAGGAAATGGCATTATCTCCCAGCGGGGAAATACTCGACTCAAAGACGCCTCCCATCAATGTGAATAGTAATATGTTCAAGGACATTTTCGGAAGTGGAAATGTGCAGATTATTCCTAATGGTACGGCCTTACTCACTTTTGGGGGAAGAATTAACCGAAACCGAAATCCAAGTCTTACCCTTCAGCAACAAAGAAACTTTCAGTTTGTCTTTGACCAACAGATTCAATTTAATGTGGTTGGAAAAATCGGAGAGAAACTTCAGTTAAAAGTGAGTTGGAACACACAGGCCAGTTTTGATTTTGATAACCAGTTTAAGACGCAATATACAGGAACAGAGGATGAAATTATTCAGCATCTGGAGGCGGGTAATGTAAGTCTTCCTTTGCGTGGTTCATTAATTACCGGATCTCAAAACCTATTTGGTATAAAAGTAGCGCTGAAGTTTGGGCCGGTATTGGTTACTACGATTGCCTCACAACAAAGAGGAAAGCAAAACACCATAACTGTAAAAGGTGGTGCTGCACAAATGCAATTTGAAAAGAAGATGGATGATTACGATGAGTGGAAGCACTTCTTTTTGTCTCATTATTTTAGGTCTCAATACGAGGATGCTTTGTCCAATCTACCCATGTTAAGACCCAAAATTAGAATTAACAACATTCAGGTGTGGGCGACCAATACGGGGATGAATCCAACGAATCTAAGAAATGCAGTAGGCTTTGTGGATTTAGGTGAAAATGATCCGGAACAAAACGGAAGACTTTACAATCCGGTTGCTGCTGAAGTTACATCAGGTAGTCAGTATCCGGATAATAAAGCCAATCGAATTTATGAAAAGCTAAAAACCCCTCCGGCTGGTCGTAATCCAAGAAATCGAAATGACCTTATTTATCGTGACCCATTGGTAGCTCAGTCTGCCTATAATTTTCGCCAAGGTCAGGACTTTGAGGTTACGGATAATATGAGGATGTTGACGGAAAACACCGACTTTCGGGTGAATCGGGAATTGGGGTACATATCCTTGAACTCTCGTCTTCAAAACAACGAAGTGTTATTTGTGGCGTATGAATATACAGTTATCGGAGACCCAAGTAATACGGTTTATAAAGTAGGTGAGTTTTCTCAGGATGTTCCTGCTGATTCTCAGGACCCCAATGTGCTGTTTCTTAAAATGCTGAAACGTTCCAGTGTGAATCCGGTGGATGATCAGGGTAAACTCTATCCTGCCTGGGACCTCATGATGAAAAACATGTATAAGATTGAGGGCTATAATTTGAAACCGGAAAACTTCCGTTTGGACTTATTCTTTCAATCAACCGGAGGGGCAGGCGACATAAACTATCTGCCAAGCGGTGCCGTTCGGAATGTGCCGTTGATACAGGTAACCAATCTGGATAGATTACGCAACAATTCAGAATTGGGTGCGGACAATATGTTTGACTTTTTGGATAAGAAAACTATTGATGCGGAGCGAGGGGTGATTATTTTTCCGGTATTAGAGCCTTTTGGATCGCATCTTGCCAAACAACTGCAAAATAATCCGAGAGATATTAATCAATATGTTTTCAGTTCACTTTATTCCAAAACCCGGGCGGATGCGATAGCCTTTTCTCCCCAGGTTAACCGTTATTACATGAAGGGGACTTACCAATCCGGAGTTGGCACAGAAATCAATTTGAATCAGGTAAATATTGCACCGAATTCTGTTCGCGTTTCTGCCGGAGGCGGGCAGTTAACAGAGGGTGTAGATTATACGGTTAATTATCAGACAGGTCGAGTGAGCATTACCAATCCGGGCGTGTTAAGTTCCGGTCAGGACATTAAGATTACATTCGAGAGTCAGAACATGTTTGTAATGCAACCAAAGACTTTGGTAGGTTCTCGTTTTGACATTAATCTTACAAAAAACTTGGCGGTTGGGGCTACCATTATGCACCTTAACGAAAGACCGCTCACCCAGAAAATTATATTAGGTGATGAACCTGTGTCCAACACGATATGGGGAACTGATGTATCCTGGCAGGCAGAATCTAAATTTCTGACAGATTTAATTGATAAATTACCTTTACTGAGTACTCGGGAAAAATCTACTTTAAATTTTACCGGAGAATATGCTCAATTAGTCCCGGGATTACCCAGGCAGGTGAAAACAGAGAAAGAAAAGGGAATCTCCTATTTGGATGACTTTGAAAGCACAAAATCCATTCAGGATTATTCAAGTCCCTTTCAATGGACATTAGCCTCTTTTCCTACCGGATCAGATTTATACAAACCGGTTACCTCAGATGAAAGAGCAGCAAACTATACGCGGGCAAAATTGGCGTGGTACAGAATAGATCCATCTTTTTATAACACGCCCAGAGATTATTTTTCTGAAAATAAAAGGCAGGAATTTTTGTCAAACCATTATATGCGTCAGGTGACGCCCAGGGAAGTATTTCCGAATTTAACTACGACGGCCGGAAGTAATTTGTTGATGGATTTTATACTGCATTACATGCCGGCAGAAAGAGGGCCCTACAACTATAGTGCAGACCCCGCGGAAATAGACCCTACTACAGGAAAATTTATTCGCCCTGATCAGAATTGGGCCGGGTTACAAAGACAGACAACCGGAAACACAGACTTTGAAGCCACTAATGTTGAATTCATGGAATTCTGGATTATGGACCCCTTCAAATACCAACCCTCGGCAATATCTAATGGCCAATTAATTTTAAATTTAGGTAAGGTAAGCGAGGATATTATTCCGGATGGGCAACGCAATTTTGAAAATGGATTACCGCCCGACGGTTCAGGCTCTAACACAACCACTACCAAGTGGGGAAGAGCCCCATCCTTTATTCCACCTAACAACGCATTTGATAATGACCCTGAAGCAAGAAAATTTCAGGATGTGGGTTTAGATGGTTTAAGAGACGAAGAAGAAAAAAGCAATGCTTTTCATGCCGATTTTGTGGAATCCATGAATCAGTTGACCGGAGGAAATCCGGCAATCATGGAAAAACTATCCAATGACCCTTCTTCTGATAACTTCCGATTTTTTGCAGACTTCCCTCAAGACTCTTCTATTATAGCACGCTATCGGGATTACAATGGATTTGAAAATAATTCTCCGATTCCGACAAGTAACAATTCCCAGGGCGTCCCCTCTAATTATCAGTTTCCCGATAATGAAGATATTAACCGAAGTAATACGCTGAATTTAACGGAAGAATATTATGAATATAAGGTCAGAATTAATCCCAATGATTTAGTTGTTGGTAAAAATTATGTAGTGGATCGAATCCAATCAGAGGTAAAACTTGCGAACGATAAATTAGATACGATTACCTGGTATCAATTTAGGGTTCCCTTGGTTTCCGGTCGGGCTGTAAACGGCATCCAAAATTTTAAATCAATAGATTATATCCGGATGTATATGACCGGATTTTCCGAAGAGATCCTCTTGAGATTTGCTAAATTTCAAATGGTAGCAACCCAATGGCGATCCTTTAGAGGAAATGTTGGGGATGATGGAGAAGTGATTATTTCCGATCCCTCCAATGACCCGGCCTTTTTTGAATCTGCAACCGTTAATATTGAAGAGAATGCCGGCAAAACACCTGTGAATTATGTTATTCCGCCGGGTATTATCCGTCAAAATAATCCCGGGGATCCCACAGGAAATACATTATTAAATGAACAAGCCCTTGTCTTGAGAACCTGTAATCTGCCTGATGGAGAAGGTCGTGCGGTATTCAAACATGTGGCATTTGATTTCCGTGCATACAAACATCTAAGAATGTTTGTGCATGCAGAAGGCGCCCCGGCCCCGTCCGTAAGTAACATTCAGAATACAGGTGATATTCGGTGTTTTATGCGTATTGGTTCGGATTACACGCAGAATTATTATGAATATGAAATCCCATTAAAACCCACTCAACCCGGCGTATATACTCCAACGGCAGATTCTGAGCATCCTGACCGTTATGCGGTATGGCCGGAAGAAAACAGTTTTGATATCTTAATGGAAGATTTAACGAAATTAAAAACCATAAGGAATGCAGAATTAAACACAGGAAAAATCACATTAAACGAGAAATATTCTATAAACACTGAAAAAGGTCATCGAATATCGGTCATTGGAAATCCCCAATTAAACAATGTGAAAGAAATTATGGTGGGGATGCGCAACCCCAAGGATGGAGAGGGTCCTGTATGTGGTGAGATATGGATTAATGAATTAAGGGTAACAGATTTTTTCCAGGAAAATGGATGGGCTGGTAATGCAAGGTTGAACATGAAACTCGCAGACTTCGCTAACATTACTTTGACAGGTGCAAAAATGACCCCGGGCTTTGGAAGCCTGGAGTCAAAAATTAATAATCGGAATCGCTTTTTTATCACCTCTTACGGCGCACAGGGAACATTTGAAATGGGCAAGTTCACGCCAAAAAACTGGGGTTTGCAAATACCTATCTATTTAGCATATAGCGAAAGTTTTAAAGACTATCAGTTTAGCCCATTGGATCCGGATATTTTATTTAATGAGTCATTAGAAACCATCCAAGATCCCATTAAGCGGGATTCGATTAAAAAAGCGAATCAGGAGTATATGCAAACGCGCGCCTATTCTTTTAATAATGTGCGCAAGCAAAGAATGAATCAGAATAAGAAAACAAGATTTTATCAAATTGAGAATTTTGCTTTTACTTATGGTTACAATGAGCAATATCAAAGAAGCCATTTATTGCAACACCAGATGAATAAGAGTTGGAATGCAGGCATAGATTATAACTACGCCTTCCGTCCCAAATCTATAATGCCGTTTAAATCTAAGCGGGAAGATGCAAAGCCAAATTTAATTCGGGAATTTAATTTCAGCCCATTGCCCAAATCTGTCGGCGTGCAGGTGAATGGGATGCGACAAATAGAGGAACGCTTGTTCCGGTCCACTGCTAACGCTGCGCCAATCGCCCCCAATTATTTAAACAACTTTTTGATTAATCGGAATTATAATATGCGGTGGGATTTGACCAAAAGTTTGGGCATAACTTATACTGCCGCAAATGTTGCAAGGGTAGATGAGCCTTATGGGCCGGCAGATACCCAAGCCAAGCGTGATTCTGTTCGCGATAACTTTTTCTCTTATGGCAAGGATCCAACCAAAGGTCATTTCCGAACCATTAATTTTGGAAGAAACATCAGCTTTAATCAGAATATTAATCTGACTTATAAAATGCCTTTTGAAAAAATCAAGGCCCTTAATTTTATTTCAACGCAAATAGGATACACCGCCGGCTTTAAGTGGGAAACAGCTCAATTACAGAATCAATCCTTAGGTAACACCATTGGCAATACGCGCACCATCACAGCAAATCCAAGTTTTAATTTAGCCAACCTGTATAAAAAATTTCCTAAACTTCAGAAAGCCCTGGATCCCCCCAAAGCTGTTTCTGTAATGGCAGATACAGTAAAGGACCCCTTCAAATTGCCTAAAACGATTGGTCGTGAAATACTAAGAGTTTTGCTTAGTATGAAAACCTTTGATTTAAATATTCAGGATAATCAAAGCACAATCTTACCGGGTTATATGCCTCAAACCGATAATTTCGGCTTGGACTTTGGATACACGCCTCCCGATTCTTTCGGTTCGGGTTTTCCTAAAGATTTACCACCGGGTATTCCTTTTATTTTAGGAAGTCAGAAAGATATTCGAAATCAGGCCGGCAGTAAGGGATGGATTTCCCGAGATCCGGCAATGGCAAATTTTTATGGGCAAACCAAAACACAAAACATAACGGCTAAAACAGGTTTTGTTTTAATTCGGGATTTAAAAGTGGATTTAACCGCCAACCGCACTTCTTCATTGAATCAGACATCGGTTTATAATTATAATCCCGGATTAGGCCAATATGTCAATTCCAGTGAAAATATTACCGGAATGTATTCTATCTCGTATATTGCTTTACCCTCGCATTTCGGAAAAGTAGATAGCGTATCTGCCTTTTTTGATCAATTCTCAGATAATCGTAAAGTAATATCCAAGCGTTTATCGAACAATGAAAATGGCTATAACCAGGAATTTCAGAAATTTGAGTTGTCTGATGGATATCAAAGTGGTTATGACCGATCTTCTCAAGATGTTTTGATTCCGGCTTTTTTATCAGCGTATGGAATTTCGAATGTCAATCTTATTTCGACCAATCCCATGCCCAATATTCCCCTACCGAACTGGAGTGCCAAATACGATGGGCTTACCAAGATACCCGGCTTAAAAGAGCTGTTTAAGAGTTTTACCCTTAGTCATGCCTATCGATGTACTTATAATGTTGGAAATTTCACCCGAAATATAATTTCCCAGGATAGTCCTCGTGTACAAAGGTTAGATCCGGTAACAGATGTTTCCGGAAGCCAAAGAGAAATGTTCAATTTTAGACCGGTCAATCAAATAAATACTGTAGCTATCACAGAGCAGTTTTCCCCATTTATTGGCGCAAACGCCACCTGGAAAAATGGTATGACAACAGGGTTTGATTTTAATCGAGATAGAAATTTATCATTTAATGTGGGGAATAAACAATTAACGGAAGCAAAGTCAAAAGATTTATCTTTTAACCTTGGTTGGCGAAAAGATAAACTCAACAAGACCCTTCGTCTTTTTGGACGGGATATTAATTTGAAGAATGCCTTAAACGCACAAATGCGGATATCCATTCGAAATACCAAAACTCGAAATCGCACATTAGATTTTGATGGGCCCGCTCCGGTCACCAATGGTAATACCACAATCAGCATAGCGCCCTCTGTAGATTATACTATTAGTAAGCGCTTAAATATTCGGGCTTTTATAGATCATACTATTAATCGTCCTGCTGTAGCCAACTCTTTCCCCACCTCCTTTACCAATTTTGGCATACAGTTGAGATTCTCCCTGACCGGGTAATTTTCATAAATAAAAATAGTCCATACATTTCCGGAAATATAGAAATGTTTAAGATTTTTATCAAAGCCCCCTTTTCGAATACATAATAATATCTATCTCAAGCTTGATTCAACAGGCTAATTGGTCCTACACAAAAGCTAGATAGACATCCTAGTGAGACTCGTGCAATCGTCCTTAATTTAAGAGGCTTAATCGGTATGGAAAGATATCCTAAAGGTTGAAAATTGATATTCCCCTTACCTGTTAGGATACTAAAATAAATACAATCAAGTCATATAATGATTTAGAATAAGCCACCAATTCTGTCACTCTACAAATAACACAAGCCCCACCATAATCCCCTCACATAATCACAACTAGTTAAAAAAAGTCAACCTATTTCAGGCAAGTACAATAATTCATAATTCATAACTCCTCCATCACCCTTCCTGCTTCATAAAAAAGTTTACCTTTTTCATTTTTATTTCCCAGGGTTTTCAATGCAAGCCGATCTGCCGCAAGCGCATGAAGAGCTACCCCACATCCTGCTGCTTCAAAAGCAGGTAATCCTTTCGCTACCATCGCAGCAATAACCCCGGTCAGGATATCTCCTGATCCTGCAGTGGCCAATACCGGATTGCCTTCCGTACAAATTAATTGCTTGCCTCCCGGCTCACAAATAATGGTCCCAGCACCTTTTAACACCACCACACATTTTGTTAGTTTGGATAATAGCTGAGCCGACTCCAAACGCAAATTCAGAACATCTTCATTGGGTAGAAGTCTTTGCATCTCACCGGGATGAGGTGTGAGAATAGAACCAGCCGGAATTTCTGACCACCATTCCGGATGCCCGGCTAATATATTTAATGCATCCGCATCCAGAATTAAGGGAATTCGACATACCGACAAAAGCCCTTTCATGAAAGCTACTGTATCGGGATGTTTGCCCATACCGGGCCCAAGCGCACAGACCTGAAAGGCAGATTGTTCTTTTTCGAACGCACTTAAATGTTCGAGTGTTAAATGTTTAGTATCCTTATTGGGGTTGAAGATACTCATTGCTTCCAGAATTTTTTTCTGTACAGCATTTCGGATTTTATCGGGCGCCAATAAACTAACTTTACCAGCACCGCTTCGAAAGGCTGCTTTTACTGATAAAGCTACAGACCCGGGCATACTTTCACTTCCGCCACAAATTAGTACATGACCCCCTTTGCCTTTATGACTGTTCTTATCCCGGCCTTTAACCTGTTGCTTTACGAAAGACGAATCTGCCGTTTCAGCCTGAGTTAATATCCGCGCATTTATATTTGGAAGAATGCCAATGTCCACTACCCTTAACTTACCACAATATTCTGCAGCCGGATACACCACCTGACAATATTTCGCTGAATTAAATGAAATAGTTAAATCTGCTTTTAATGGTTCCGTGGATATATTGCCAGTAGAGGCATTTAAGCCGGAAGGGATATCCACCGCAATAATTTTTCCTTTGAATTTTCTAAGGCGCTGAATCCAATCCAGAGTTGTGCCAGGCCTAAGGGGGCCTTCCACACCTGTCCCCACCAGGGCGTCGATTAAATAATCAAAATATTTACTATCCGGCAACACTTCCTGAGGCATTAAGCCCGAGGCTTTCAGAAGTTGATACATTTTCCCCACATCCGATTGACTATCCTGAGGTGTTTTCACAATAGATACCTCAACAAAATAGCCGTGTAAATGCAGCAATCTTGCAATGGCCAATCCATCTCCCCCATTATTTCCTGCGCCACATAATATCAGAATTCGATCTTTCCCTGCCTTAGGTTCATATTCCTTCAGGAAAATATCGGTAAAGGCCCGTGCCGCATTTTCCATTAAAGCAAAGGATGGATAACCCAACGAATTTATCATTTCGTGGTCGCAGGCGCGGGAGGAATTAGCATCGGCTATTTTCATGGACTGATGATTTATATCATAAATTAATTTATTAACTCAAACCCCTCTCTTTCATATTCTTTACCATTCACCACCAATGCAACAGCTTGTTTTCCCGGATAATACCGCATCGTTGTAATAGGTCTGAAACTATGCTGTCGCGACAAATGCAGTATTTCACCAGGCAGCAATTGTCTTTCGCTGATTTTGAAAACCTTACCACTATGCGTACCATTATTTCGCAAGAAATAAACTTTATATTCTATTCTTGCGGTTTGTGCTTTATTGGAAGTATTTTGAATGGAAAATTCAAATTCAATTCGATGTCCTATTTTAATTTTGGAAGTCAGCAGACGAAAAGATTTACAGGTAACCAAATTTGCATTTAGATTATACTGCTTTAACGCTTTGGGGTTGCCTTTTTTCAAAAGCGTTCGTAACCCATGTTTCAGGATGGCATCTGTTTCTGCTGAAGTGTTTCGCCACCTATGTGCAATCTCCAATACCACTTCCGGATGATCTTTCGAAATGTCATTCAGACTATTGGCCACACTGCGTCTGACGGTTTCATTTGGATCTTCGCGCAAATTTTCCAGGATAGGTAAAATCAAATTTGGGTTATGTATCAGGGCAGGTATTTTCATACCCCAGGGTAGGCGGGGACGAGACCCTTCACTGGCCAAGCGTCTCACACCGGCATGAGGATGTTTGCTCCATTTCAACATCTGGGACAACATCTTCATTTCTTCTGAAATCAAAAACGGTCTGACTGCAAATTCACAGGAGATAAATTGGGTGACCCTTTCCATGGTTTGAATCGAAGTCTTAACATCCGTTAGGCCATAAGCAGTAATAAATTCCGGAAAGAATAAATGCGCAA
Source organism: Bacteroidota bacterium (assembly GCA_947459115.1). GTDB lineage: Bacteria > Bacteroidota > Bacteroidia > J057 > RFSG01 > CANHCC01. The sequence continues at coordinate 24,858 of CANHCC010000013.1, forward strand.
CCTGAATGGTCTCCTTAGGATTTGTAGATTGTTCAAAGCCTTCGATGATTCCAATTAATTGGTGGCAGGCAGTAGGATAATGCGGGTTCAAAAAACTTCCCAGGACTTTTGCGGTATGTCGCATTCGGTCTTTTAATTCCATCCTTTCAAAGGCTGGAGGGTAACAATGACTTACGAATTTAGACACCGAAACCTCGGGAACTTGTTGCTTCAACAGCTTTCCAAGTGCCTGAAAGTATTCCTTTGAAAAATTGTCTTTTAACGCCTTAGTCATATAACAGAATCCTTATTACATCTCACAAAAATAAAAACTCAAAGAAAATTTATGGAAAATTACCGAATTATGCATCCGGAAAATAAAATCTATGAAACTGCGACGCATTCTCCTGATTCAAACCATTCTCATAGGCCTATTGATTTTATTGGTCGCACGCTTGTATTGGAGGCTGGACGATGAAAGGGTTCCGGAGCCCTCTGCTCCGAAAACATCATTACCCCTCCAATTGGATTCAATACCCAATAGGGTTCATCAGGCAGATTCCCTTCTCTTAAAGTCAGCTCCAACCCCTAAATCAACGCCTGAAATACAACCGCCTCCTAAAGAAGAATCCCCCAAGATGACAGTTCCGGTCATTCGAAACGAAGAGGAGAAAAAGTTTTACAGCAATGGCAAACTATCCCTTTGGATAAGTCCCTGGAAGGATGGTCGTCGGTATTGGAAGCTATATGATTTATATGGCAACGAGACCATAGAACTTGAGGAAGTGCGCTTGAGTTATTCTGTATCCTATGATGCAAGCTTTCATGAAAATGGGGCAGTGCATATGATCCATTTTTCTGAAAATCCCGGTGCCGCCAATTTTTGGTACGAAGGGGAGATGGAATTCTCCACCACGAACGAACCCATTACCCGACGCGTTCGGAAAATGCCGTTTGAAAATCTTGAGGAGATGGTGAAGCGCAAATGGGTGTATTGGGACAAAAGGACGAAGTCGTGGAAGGAACAGGAGGTGATGGAGTGAGGTTGTATTATTGAAGGGAGAATTTCTTAACCGGATTACATAAATTTCCTTACAGGATTCTTTTTTATATTTGGTTCTAATTCTATCTTAATTATGAATCGTAAATCTTACCTCCTCTCTCTCCTTTCTGCCCTGATGATGGGCGGTGCACTGGTATTATTCTTTGGTTTTCGTTCTGAAAATTCCGGAGAAAATTATCAATATCGTCAATTTTCTACAGTAGAATCCATTATACCCGGGGGACTTGGGCGTTCTCGCGTCATTCAAACCAGTGAGAATGGATCCGAAGTGGAGAAGGAATTAAAGAACTTTTACTCTATGGTCGGCATTAATTTTGGCAATATTGCCAACAACGACAGAGCCATTGTCGAACGCATTAATGAATGGTCTGCTCAGGGATGGGAATTATTTTCCGTTACAACCGGAGTGCAAAGCCCATCCGTTACGGACAATGGAGGCGGAACCGGGGGTATTTTTATTACCCGGTATTTGTTTAGAAAATCGCGGTAGAGACGCGACGCCTCGCGTCTCTACCGTGATTAATATTGTTTTTTTGGGGGAGACGCGACGCGTCGCGTCTCTAACGCCGTTGGTAAAATTTGTCGTTGTACCATTTGGTGGGGTTGTTTAGGATGTAATTTGAAATTCTATGGTATTCATCCATAGAACGAATAATATGGTCATGAAATCGTGGTTGCCAGTCAAATATAATTCCGTTTTTTCGGGCGTATGTTGTGACAGCAGATTTGTACCCTCGAATTATTGACGCCAGATTTTTGGATTGTGGGGCAAATTGATTTTTGTATTTGGTTTGATTGGCAGAGACGCGATCCATCGCGTCTGTATCCTGATCCTGATGCATGTTCTATTCATTTTTTCCGATAATGATAATGCCGTGTATATGATTGGGCATTACAACAAATTCACCCAATTCTAAATTTGAATCGGGTCGTAATTCTATGGTTTTATACCATTCTGAATGTGCAATTTGTCCAATTTCGGTGGGTTGCAGAGACGCGAGGCATCGCGTCTCTGCGGAAACAATTTCACCAAAATAATTTTTTCTGTTTTTGGTACAAATGGTTATGAAATACATGCCCTCATTTGCATAATTCCAATGTTGTAATCGTGCAGAAGGGATTCTGTATTTATTATTGAATAATTTTGTCATTGTATTTATTTTTTGATTTGAAACAATTCTTTTAATTCATTACTCAGAATGGTTTTAGGCCAATTTCTATGTTATGACGATTGACCTGAAATTGGTTGAATTATAAGCACTCCCAGGCGTTCACTTTTAGCAAGACCATTTCATTGAGGCGTTTATCAATGCCGCCTATATTTTTTATCCTGCCCAGCTCTCTTTATCCAAACTCCTATATTGTATCGCTTCTGCCACATGTTCCGGTTTTATAGTATCACTGTCATCCAGGTCTGCAATGGTGCGTGAGACTTTTAATATTCTGTCATAAGCCCGAGCCGATAAATCTAATCTGGTCATAGCGGTTTTGAGTAAGGATTCGGAGGCAATATCCAGTTCACAAATTTTGCGTACCAGTCGGGAGGGCATCATGGCATTGTGATGTATATCCGGATAGTTTGCATAACGGGCAATTTGTTTTTCTCTGGCGAGAATGACGCGCTTACGAATATCTGCGCTGCTTTCTCCCGGCTGTTTGGATGACAATTCGGAATACTCCACCGGCGTCACTTCTACTTGTAAGTCTATACGATCTAAAAGCGGTCCACTGATTTTGGATAAATAGCGCTGCACGACCTGAGGGCCACACATGCATTCTTTCGTGGGATGATTATAATAGCCGCAAGGGCAGGGATTCATACTTGCCACTAACATAAATGAGGCCGGATAGACCACAGAAAATCGGGCACGAGAAACGGTGACACAGCGATCTTCCAATGGTTGTCGCATGACTTCCAAAACGGTGCGCTTAAATTCGGGCAATTCATCCAGGAATAATATACCATTATGTGCCAGACTGATTTCTCCGGGTTGAGGAATGCCACCCCCGCCAACTAATGCAACATCTGAAGTCGTGTGGTGTGGCGCACGAAAAGGTCGGGTGGAAACCAATGAAGCATTCTTACCCATTTTCCCTGCAACAGAATGAATCTTAGTTGTTTCTAGCGCTTCGGGTAAAGTCATGGGAGGAAGAATTGTCGGGAGACGCTTTGCCAGCATGGTTTTTCCCGCGCCGGGAGGACCAATCAGAATGATGTTATGGCCCCCGGCTGCTGCCACTTCCATGGCGCGTTTGATGGCATATTGACCCCTTACATCTGTGAAATCTTCCTCGTAGCGGTCATGAGCCTGTGCAAATAAACTACGGGTATCTTGTTGTCTGGGTTCTATTGTAAGTTCTCCATTAAGAAATTCAATTGCTTCCGTCAGGGTGGTTACCGGAATCACTTCGAGTTGATTCACGATGGCCGCTTCATTTGCATTCATTTCCGGTAGGATAATACCGGAGAACCCTTCCTTCCTTGCCTGAATTGCAATGGGTAAGGCACCTTTGACCGGTTGTAATTTTCCATCGAGAGAAAGTTCTCCCATGAGAATATATCGGGTG
>CANHCC010000014.1 GCA_947459115.1 Bacteroidota bacterium
TACAAACTTATCGCGTTTTAGGGAATCGGGATTAAAATATTTAAGCAGGTATGCTTTTGATAGTAGCCAGCAATAAAACTACCATTACCCAGGATGCATAAATTATCCAGTATTCTTTAGAAAGGCTTAATTGTCCATGCAAAAGGAGTAAGCCGGGGAATGCCATACAAAGCACATACCCAATAGCTCTTAGGATTTCATCGCCCGGCCAATGCAAGATGGATACAGGGGCGGATACTACCAGGAAGAGAAGTATTAAGCTGGCGGTGTGGTTGATCCAGGATGGGGTGATGTCCTTTTGGTTGAGCCAGGTCCATATAGTAGCGATGGCCATACAGGTGAATGCGCTTAATAATAGGATGTTGGCACCAGGCCAATGCTGCGTTTTGAAAATGACGCCAAGTAGGGAAACCACATAACTTCCCCACAAAAGAATGATGTTAGTTTTCATACGATACGGTTTAAAGGTTTTATAAAGATAGTACGAAATTGGGAAAATGGATATTGTGTGTGGGGATTTCATTTTTATTTCATCCCTGCGGGGTTTATGATGTTCACTATGGTTTTCGTCTACAAGAATGACACCCTCATGGGTTTGGGTGCCTGCACTATTTGCAAAGTAGGTTGTCTGACGGAAGATCGTTGAGAGGGGTAATGCACTATGAGGTAATCCGGCTTATCTTTTAAGGAGGATAGGACTCCGGTTATTTCTTCTCCTCAGGCAAGTGTTATTGTCTGATTCATCAATTCTACATTAAAATGAACCTTTGCATTCAGTGCTTTGAAAACCTTTATGATGGTTTCAAATCGGGCATCTGTAACACTGTTTTCAAGTTTCGAAATTTGTGCTTTTTGTACACCTACAAGTTGGCCAAGTTCTTCCTGTGTCAGATTGCGGTCTAAGCGTGCTTGTCGGATTGCTTCTCCAATCAGGTCAAGGCGTAATTCATTCTCAAAAGCTTCTCGCTTTGGGGTGCCTCGTTTGCCGATGTGTTTGTCAGTAATCTCCTCTAAACTGTAAGTTTTTAATCCTTTATTTTTCATTTTTTGGGGTCTTTTAGTTCAAAATATTTCTTTCTTAAAAATTCTGCTTTATCGAGTTCTCCTTGTGGCGTTTTGTTTGTTTTTTTTATCAGGCCATGAGTGGATATTACAATCGTATCGGTTTTATCTAATTTATCCCAAAAAGCGAAAAGTCTGTAATGGGTTTTATTAAACAGGGTTCGAAACTCCCAGATTTCATCCGTCAGTTTTTTGAAGAGCTCTTTATCATTGGAATACCTTGCTTTTGTGATATTGTATATGATTTTATCTCTAATTTTCTCGTCCAGGCTGTTAAGAAAATCTGAAGCATCTTCTAAAAACACAACTTTAAATTTTGATGCCTGCACTTGTTCCACGAATATACAAATATATAAGTTTCTTTATTAGGAAACAAAAATTTCTTTAGCTCTTTTATCCCACGAGCGTTCTGAGTAATTCTAAAGGAGGGCATCTATCAGTGTTTAGGAGGCTTTTATAATCTATATAAGTGACTTATAACGTTCCAGAATAGTAGGGATTGTCGGCGTGTTACCTGTACTAATGCAGTAGGTCTGAAATATATAAACCCATCGAATTCGATGGGTTTAGGATAAGCCATGCTATCTTCTCCTGTTCAGAAGCTCTGAACGAGTCTAAACATGACTCTTAATGCAAATATACATCTAGGTATCTGATGTTTTGGAATAAGTTTGACTATGTGGTTCTGGGTAATATTGGGGAGTTTGTTGTGATTGGGCATGTGTTGGAGAAAAACTGTAGTTATTTAAGTCTTACGGTGTTATTCTGGGGATTTAATTTCTATTCATCCGAATCCTGGAAATAATTTGATTCTAATTTCTGGTTCAGGAGATTCTCAATTTCACGAGATACGCTTAAAAAATCATTTGGGTCAGCAAATATTGACACTCGCTCAAGTATCTTCTTCAGATCTTTCTATTGACACCTCTGAATTACCGTCGGGAATTTATTATTTATTTATTTATTTCCTCAAACATAGGTGAAATGATTCGCCGCTGGATAAAGTTATAATTCAGGAGGAGGCTTTAGCTCTGCAAAACTTTCATTTTCTGCTAGACGCTGATTTTAGATTAAGGAATGGTATTTTGAGCTAATCCAACTTATCCGCTTACACAGATAGGTTAATAGGCATTTACTGGCTCCATGCAAATGGCGCATTTAGATTCATTAAAGTTATCCTTTGCATTCAGTGCTTTGAAAATCTTTAAAATCGTCTCAATTTGGCATATGAGAACTTATGGTAATCGGCCAAGGGTAGGTATCTTATTCTTGTTGCTTTATGCTTTGTAATTTTTGAACTTTTAGTTGAATAATAAGGCTGGAATTTACATCCAATTCAATCTATCGCCTTCTCATTTTAATCCATTTGATGCCTTCAAGAATTAGGAGCATACCAAGGGCTCCCAATAGGGCAGGGATAAAGTGGGAGTAGCCGGGATCTTCGAAGGCAAAAATGGCTTTAAAAAACGGCAGGCTGACCGTGAGGATTAACAAGGCAAGTGCTACCAGGATAATGCTGATGACTGCCAGATTTTTCTCCAGGAGGACAGATAATACCTGTCTGGTTTCGGATAAAGAAGTCAGAATTAAAAATACATTTCCGACAATCAGGGCGGAGAAGGCAATGGCTCGTATTTCTCCATCCCTGTGTCCTTCATTCATGGATAAGAAGTATATACCTACCACCATACCCAGCAGGGTTAGGCCTTTTACCAGGCTAAAGGTTATTTTGTGCCAACCAAAGAAGCGCTCATTTGCTTTTCTTGGAGGACGGTTCATAATGCCTTTTTCCTCTTGCTCAGATTCAAAAGCAATGGCACAGACCGGATCAATGATTAACTCCATAAATACAATATGGAGAGGAAATAAAAGAATGGGTAAACCGGGAAAGAAAGCGGGTAATAATACCAGTCCGATGATAGGAATGTGAATCGCAATGATGTAGGACATGGCTTTCTGCAAATTATCAAATATGCGTCTGCCGGATCGAATTGCCTGAACAATCGATGCAAAGTTATCATCCAATAAAACAAGCGCAGAGGCCTCGCGGGCTACATCTGTTCCTTTTAATCCCATCGCAACCCCAATGTCTGCGGCTTTTAACGCCGGCGCATCATTTACGCCATCTCCGGTCATGGCGACAATTTCTCCATTGGCTTTTAAGGCCCGGATGATTTGCAGTTTTTGTTCAGGTACAATTCTGGCAAATATGCTGGTATGTTGAATTTTTTGTTGGAGTTCCGTTGCTGTCAAGCGATTGATATCTACCCCTGTCAGGACGGTTTGATTGTGCTTTAACCCAATTTGGTTGGCAATACTCATGGCCGTTGCAGGATAATCGCCGGTAATCATCATGACTTGAATACCGGCCTGATAACATTCCCGGATGGCCTCGGGTACTTCTGGTCTGATGGGGTCTTCAAAGGCCACAATTCCGGAAAACTGAAAGGTAAATCCTCGCTGATCTTCCGGGAGTCTGGAAGGATTACAATCGCATTGCGCGGCTGCCAGCACGCGGTACCCTTTCTCTGCCAGTTGCTGAACCAATTGTGTATATTGGTTTATTTCCTCCTGACTCAATTGACATAAAGTATAGATGGCTTCAGGAGCACCCTTACAATAGGCTATGGCGTTTGTGTCACGCTCTTTTTGCAGGACTCTGGTCATGGCAAACAGCGCTTTACTCAGAGGATATTCTTTAATCGGTTTTAAATCTTGAAGGGAGGGTTCAATCTTATTATATTCCTGATGAATGGCTTTCTCCATTGGGTCCGTTGGGTGATTCTGAGAGGCATATTTTAATCCTGTCAGCAAAGCTAGAATCTCTTTCTGCTTATGATTAAAGTCCGCAGGGAAAACTAAATTGCCCTCACTGTATAGTGCGGCTATTTCCATTTTGTTTTGTGTTATGGTCCCGGTTTTATCGCTGCATAAAACGGTTGCAGAGCCAAGAGTTTCAATAGCGGAAGGTTTACGCGTGAGGACTTTATTGCGGGAAAGACGCCAGGCACCGAGTGCCAGGAAAATGGTTAGTACCACAGGGAATTCTTCGGGTAGCAAGGCCATGGCAGCTGCCAGTCCATTAAGCACCGCATTTAAAATGTCTCCCCTTGTCACATAAAACGCTGAGATCACCCCGATACTAATGATGGCGCCACCAATAAATAAATTAAAGATGAGTTTTTTCATCTCCCGCTGTAATCGGGTGCCTTCTTCTTCAATCCCCTGCAGAGAGGTTCCTATTTTACCAAATTCGGTATTTATCCCTGTGCCTATAACCCTGGCCAGGCCTCTTCCCTGTACAACGAGGGTTCCACTGTAGACCTGATTTTGGGAGTCTTCATTTTTATGGACCGGAAGCGATTCTCCCGTCAACAGAGACTCGTCAATGATTAGATGGTTGCTTTCTAAGACCAACGCATCCGCGGGGACCCTGTCGCCTTCTTGTAGCAATATAACATCCTCCGGGACCACCTCTCTTCCCGGTATTCTTGTTTCTGTTCCATCCCGAATGACCAAGGCCCTGGGGGAAGCGAGTTGCCTCAGGGCTTCTAAGGATTTTTCCGTTTTACGGTGCTGATAAAAGGTGATGCCTATGATAATAAATACCCAGCATAATAAAATGATGCCTTCCGAATAGTTTCCCAGAATTAGGTAGATGGAACCACAGCTGAGTAACAGAATAAACATAGGTTCCCGAACGACTTCCAGCGCAATCCTGGCAATGCTCTTGGGTTTTGCAGAGGGCAATTCATTGTACCCCCATTTTTTTAATTGCTCTTGAGCTTTGAGGTTGCTTATTCCATCCTTCATTTTTCCGGCCGATACAGATTATAAGTAAAAATACGATTTTCGGGTGGATAGGGGATTGGGGGTAATGCGGGAGGAGCATACGCTACAGGAAGTGTGAAATTGGCAATTGAGTTGATTTGGTTAATAGGGGTTTAGATATAATGGTTTGTGGTATCCCAGTATGTGATCGAGCAAGAATGGGTTGGCCTTTGAAATGGAAACACACCCCCAACCAACCATTTCAGGTCAGTGAGATTTGTTTTGGATTATCGTTTTCCAAACCCATCGAATTCGAGGGGTTTGAAATAACCTGTATAATTCTCTTTAGCTCAGATAGTCTAACCAGTTCTACCTGGGACTCTTTTTTACAAGCAGCCTGGCATATTTAGGTGTTTTTCGAGTGGGGTTGACCGTTTGGTTTAGGGGGGCAAACTTAGTTTTGAGCTGTGTTTTTATGTGGTGGCGAATAGTTACTCAGGAGCAAGGTGGTATTCTTGGCTTCGATATTGGCTAGAATGCCTTTTAAGGATTGAAATAGAATCTGGGATGTCATATTCTGTTAATCCTTTAATCCTGATTCAGACGATTATTTTGGAAGTTGATTTCAAAATATACACCCATCGGACATATAAGTTCTATAGGCAAGCGGAATATTATCTCCCTTGCAGACTTAGAAGGAGATGCTTTCGATAAGTTACTAGAGGGGGATATAACCGGAGTTTCATTTTCGGTGTGAAGTATCCAACGAAAGCTAATCTGTACCCAGTGATATCTTCTTTCGTTATTCTTGCTGACCTACAAGTTTCGTTTTATTGTCTTCAAGTTTCTGTTTAATATAGGCTTTCAATTGGTCAAAAGTCATATTCTGTGTTTCAGAACTGATTTTGTCTCGGATTTCCCGCATTATTTTAACTGCGTCAAACGGTTTTTCTTTTTTAGTCGTTTCCATAATTTACTAAGTCTTTTGGGCTTCTGATTTCAATCATAGAATATCCAAGCCGCAAATTCACAGAATTGTAGCCCTTAATTCTGTCTAGATTTACGATATGTTTAAAATTCCAACTTGCTAAAACATCTACCTTGTAGATACTTGCCAAAGCAATGTGACGGCAATCCTCTAAACTTGTTTTGCCAACTACTTTTTCGGCAATGTATGCGTTTGCAAGGTTTATGGCTTCTTCTGTCAGTTCAACTCTTTGGAATTTCTCGGCAGAATATTTTAGTAAATGATCTCTTACTTGGTGGGGTGCGTTTATTAATTCAAGATCAAGCAGGTCAGAAACCACAAAAATAACTTCTTTGTTGTCCAGCCTGTCAAATAGTCTGATTGTTGCATCTTTGAACTCTTCATCAAAGTAGCCACCCACTATTGAAGTGTCTATATAAATCCGCTGTTTCACTTATATTTAACTTATACAAAAATAGTCAAAATGTTGTTAGGAATAATTTTTAGGATATTCGCATTATTTAATGGGTAATTCCTTTTTATGTAAAGTAAGGCATTCTTCGAACTATTCGCCCGGGCGTACTTCGACCAGGCTCAGCACATGCTTCGAAACGACCTCCTTTCTATATAAATGAACGACACAGTTCCATTGGGGGCTTCTCACCAACCGGTTTGTTAAACCTGATATATTCAGGTTTAACTGGTTTTCTAAATTTGGTTAATGAAACACTATCTCAATAAGCCTACAAATCTTACATTCAAAATTTTCCATCAAATAAATATTCCTTAAACCCTCTATAAAAGGCGAAGAGCCGTTAAAATATAATTACCCACAATTAAATGCGTAGAACCCTTTAAATAGGTTGTTTGATTTTTCATCTTATACAATTCTAACTAAGTCCTTCATCACCCTAACCTTAATATATGGACACAGTGATCTTACCGTCATAAGCTCTATTTTCTGTTTCAGGAGTTCCTCCAGTGTTTGTTCTGCTCCTATAATTTCAAGTAGGTTCGTCGTTTCAACCGGATCTATCAGAATATCAATGTCACTTTCCGCATTGTCCTCGGAGCGGGCATAGGAACCTAATATACCAATAAATTCCGGGCTGAATTTTTTTAGATTTTGAAGTATGATTGTTTTTTGATGAGGGGTAATCATTGATGGGCTTTTATTTCTATTTAACAAATATAATTCAACATTTGGTTTATTGCAAATTCCGTATCTGAAACTTTAGGCCAAGGAATTTAAGGTCAAGTTGGGGGTATCGGAGGGACATCCCACACAAATATATTTCGTTATACCTTTTCTACGATTCCATACGATATTTCAGGAATCTAATGCTGGAAATCAAATCAGTATGCCTAGATTTTTTTATTCTCATCAAAAGTCCAGCTGTCCGAATGTTTCATGGTAAGGTATATTTAGGTCAATAAATAGAAATCTGGGTGTTGCTTCTTTTTTGAGTAGGTTGTATATCTTTAAACTTTCTTTATCAGAAGACAGATAAAATTCTATTGCCTATTCGCAGTCGGCCTGAGCAAAAAGTTTAGTATCGTTCGGGATGATATTTCGTTCCTGTATATTTATTTTCCTTCCTATGCATTATATCCTCTTCTAATTTCTTTTAACCACTCATCTGGATTGATGTTGCCCAGCCAGGATTTTTTTGCATTGTCACGAAGAGCTTTTAAATACGGTTCATCGTACTTGGGTTGATAGTCTATTAACTCTAAAAAATGTAATGAGGATGGATCTATCTCTCCTGTTTCGGAATGTTGTTTCCCTGTCGCCCGGATTCCAAAGGTTTTGTATAGTAGGTTTTCATCATATTGCTCCAGAAAGCTGATAGGAGTTTGAATTCTTATACTCCCATATTGTTCGGTTAATACATGAATGTTGGCTTTATCCTTACCTCCTGCATTGGTTACTTTTCCGTAAAAATAGAACTCCGCATCTGCCCAGATAGCTTCCGTGCGGTAGAATTTTGTTGCATGGTCAATTCTTACCTCGTTGGTATTATTCAAAGAAGTCGTGATGCTAACAGTATAGTCGCGCTTCTTTGCAAGATCTTGAATGTTTTCAAATGCCTTGGCTGGCCCTAAATCAAGAAAATCTATACTTTGTTCCTGGCTTACCTGGCCAATGACAGCATTCAACATGATGATTTGTTGAATGGAGGTTTTAAAAATATGTTTAACCGATCCTGCTTCTATTTTGTAACTGATGGAGGGTCGGTCTTTTTTATCTCCTGGGTACAATAGGTTTTCTGCATTATCAAGCAAGGACATTATATCCTTTATGTCAAAGTTATCTGGAGAAAGATCAAAATTGCCTTTTGATCCAGTAATTCTAATCTCGATATAACCCAGTTTATCCATAAATCAAATTCATGAAATTTTGTTTTAATACATTAATTTTTAATGGAGATTTGAGGTTAGTGTAATTATTACAACAGAATAGTTTTCTTGGAAATGGTTCTACCATTCTTGTTTGTTCGACCTGAGTGGTGTGTCGCCCCCTCTACCCCATCACCTTCCCTGACATTTCCAACCCAACCTGCATTGCATTGAGGTCTAAGCCTAACATTTCCCCTTTCCCTTCCAGATATCTTACAATATTCTCGGTGGCTACATTGCCGGTCAGTTCTTCTTTGGCAAATGGGCACCCCCCAAAACCTTTAAGGGCGCCATCAAATCGTTTGCATCCAGATTCGTAGGCAGCGGCGATTTTGGCTTCCCAATTGTAGGGTGTGGCGTGGAAATGTGCGCCTATTTCTGTATCGGGTAATTCATGCTGTATCAGTTGGAATACCTCCCGAATACTCTCTGTTTCGGCACCGCCCACAGTATCGGCCAAAGAGATTATGCCGACGCCCATCTGTTGAATTTGACGGGCATAGTCCAGGGCAAGTTCAGGGGACCAGGGATCGCCGTAAGGATTGCCAAAGCCCATGGATAAATAGACGACGAGTTCCTTCCGGTTGCGGCTGCAAAGGTCCTGCATTTCGGCAACAAGCTCCAGGGCATTTTCCCGGGAGTTGTTGGTGTTGCGTTGTTGAAAGGTTTCGCTGAGGGAAAAGGGGAAGCCGAGATAGCTTATTTCGGGAAAGGCAACGGCATCTTCAGCACCTCTCAGATTGGCAATGATGGCCAGGAGTTTGGTGGAGGAGTGTTCGATGTCCAGACGGGCTAATACTTCCCGCGTATCTGCCATTTGGGGAATGGCTTTGGGGGAAACAAAACTCCCGAAGTCCAGGGTATGAAAGCCAACTTTGAGCAGGGCGTTGAGGTATTCAATTTTTACCTCTGTGTCAATGAAGTTTTTGATGCCCTGCATGGCATCTCTGGGACATTCGATTAGTTTGAGGTTACTCATGTGTTTCCTTATTCTCGTGTTTATCTTATTTCTCTCCTTCGTTATCGTTATCGCTCTTAATCGCTCTTCCCCCCTCCCTGGCCCTCCCCGGTGGGGAGGGGAGCCAGCCCTGCAGGCCATTGCTCGTGCAGTGTAGGCTTGCTTTATATAAGGCAGACACTTGTTTGATTAGCGAATAGGTGGGTTGTGATAGCTAACTATAGAGGATGAGTGAAAGCTAAAACCTACAATCTTTCTCAAGCAAGTATTTGTCCTTGAAGAACGGATGGGATTTCCCGGAAGCGGTATTTTTGATCGCGGAGTTTTGGCGTGAAGCCGGCATTGAGAATACTTTCCTGAATTTGCGTAGCAGTGAAGCGATACGGAGCTCCGGCAGCAGAAACCACATTTTCCTCAATCATGATGGAGCCAAAATCATTTGCTCCAGCGTAGAGGCAAAGTTGAGCTACTTCCGGACCTACTGTAAGCCAGGATGCTTGGATATTTTCAATGTTAGGCAACATAATACGGGAGAGTGAAAGCATGCGTACATACTCCTCTGCGTGGGTATTGTTACGAATGCCTTTTACCCGATTGAGTAGAGTGCCATCATCCTGATATGGCCAGGGGATGAAGGCGGAGAAGCCTACGGCATCTTCGGGTTTTTCGTATTGTACGGCCCGAATGCGCACTAAGTGTTCGAAGCGTTCTTCTATGGTTTCGACATGTCCGAACATCATGGTGGCACTCGAGGGGATATGCAGCTTGTGGGCCTGACGCATGACTTCAAGCCATTCTTCACCGGAACACTTGCCGTTGGAGACCAGACGACGCACGCGGTCATTTAAGATTTCTGCACCGGCACCGGGCAGGGAATCTAAACCGGCTTCTTTGAGGCGTTTCAGCGTGTCGTAATAGGATAGCTTGGACAATTCTGAAATATGCACAATCTCAGGTGGGCCAAGGCTGTGGAGTTTTAATTCCGGATACCAGGATTTGAGTTTACGGAAGAGATCTTCATAAAATTCAATCCCAAGCTCAGGATGATGGCCGCCCTGAAGCAGGAGTTGATCGCCACCGAGGGCAAAGGTTTCTTCGATTTTCCGGCGATAGGTTTCATCGTCGGTGATGTAAGATTCCGGGTGGCCGGGGATGCGATAGAAGTTGCAAAATTTACAATTGGCCACACAGACATTGGTGGTATTGACATTGCGGTCAATTTGCCAGGTGACGATGCCTTCGGTATGTTGCTTTTTGATGCGTCGCATAGCATCGGCGGCGTACATCAGAGAGGCGAGGGGGGCTTTATGATATAAAAAGACGCCTTCTTCCTGAGACAGAGGCTCGAGGTTGACAGCGCGGCTGAGCATTTCATGGATATTCATAGCATTAAAATTTAAAATTGCCCTCTTTTCCAGATAGAATCAAGATTAGGGGATTAAATGCCTAACAATCGCAAGGGAAGGAAAGTTTACGCTTTCAGAATTGTATTCCACCCGGCAAAGTCTTCGGCTTTTCCGGTGCGAATATCGGTCAGAGCTTTTTTCAGATTCAGGGAAATGGCATTTTCCTGTGATCCGCTGATTTCATACAGGGTATCGTCAATGGATATATGACTGATGGGAGCAACAACCGCTGCGGTTCCAGCGCCAAAGGCTTCCTGAAGTTTACCATTTTCTAAGCCATCCCGGATTTCAGAAACGGTCACCGGTCTGACTTCCTGGGGAATACCCAAGCGTCCGGCCAAGGTTAAGAGGGAGTCTCGGGTAATCCCGTCCAGAACAGAAGATGAAGTTGGCGGCGTAATGAGTTTTCCGTCTAGTACAAACATCATATTCATAGTGCCGGCTTCTTCTATGGTCTCATGACCACAGGCATGTGTCCAAATGATTTGATCAAATCCTTCTTTTTTGGCTTGGGCAGCGGGATAAAAAGCACCGCCATAGTTACCACCACATTTGGCATAGCCTGTACCGCCCTCCGCAGCGCGGACGAAATGTTTTTCGACCTTTACTTTAAGTGGCTTGGCATAATAAGGACCCACAGGGGAATTGATGATCATAAATTTGTATTCATCCGACACTTTCATGCCTAATCTCTCTTCAGAAGCGAAGCAGAAGGGTCTGATATAAAGGCTGGAGCCTTCTTCTCTAGGTACCCATTCGCTATCAAGGCTGATGAGGGTAAGCAGGCTTTCTTTGAAAAGTTCGAGCGGCACGGGCGCCATGGACATTCTTTCCAGAGATTTATTGAATCTTTGAGAATGTCTTTCCAGGCGAAAAATCGAAATATCTCCATTTTGCATACGATAGGCTTTCATGCCTTCGAATACCGTTTGTCCATAGTGTAGCCCCAATGCAGCAGGGCTCACAGAGATAGGTGCATAGGGTTCAATACCACTATTTTCCCAAGTGCCATGATTCCAGGTGGCGGTAAACATGTGGTCAGCAATATATTTACCGAATTCAAGGTTTTTAAAATCTGTTTGCGATAAGCGGCTGTGGCTGGTTTTCTGAACTGGAATCTGCATGAGCGTTTGCATAGGCGTGTACGATTTTGGATAATCTGTTGCCAGAGTATCGGAGTAAGATATAAAAATAAGACTTCCCACTGAAATGCCCAAGCCGAAGGGGAAATTAATTCGGGATGATGGGGTAATTGGTGCGTTATTGCCAGGGTATGCGGTAGAGCCAGGGCATGCAGTAGAGCCAGGGCATGCCCTGGCTCTACCGCATACCCTGGCAATAACCCACGCCCGTTAATCGACGGGTCTATTCATGTTCTGTAATATCTGAACTGGTGATTTCAATCAAATTGCTTCTCAACAGCATAGATTCAATTACCTCAATATTGCTATTGAAAAG
Organism: Bacteroidota bacterium; assembly: GCA_947459115.1. Lineage (GTDB taxonomy): Bacteria > Bacteroidota > Bacteroidia > J057 > RFSG01 > CANHCC01. Next base: position 12,023 of record CANHCC010000014.1, read on the forward strand.
GTTCAGTAATTCTTTGTTAGAAAGATTTCCGGTTCTGACCAGGATCAGTTTAGTCGGTTTTGCGTGCAGTAAAAAGGATTCCAGGAAGTCTTTGTCTTTTGTAACAAGCGTTCTATTTTGTTGTATTGCCAATTCTGTAATGACTGCATCACTCGTTTGGTTTTGATTTGCCAAATCAAGGGTATGCAGGGTATCAAACCCTTTTTGATTGAGCCAATCTGCAAGGGTTTTGGGTAATTGGGCATCAACTAAAAATTTCACAAGGCGATTTTGTAGATGCTTCTCACATTCATGAGCCTTGACGCATATTCTATGCAGGCCAATAAATCTTCTTTCTCAAGATCCGGATAATCCATGAGTAGTTCATCAAAGCTCATTCCCGATGCGAGAAGTTCAAGAATATTGGCAACAGGATATCTAAGTCCACGAATTGTAGGCTTGCCATGGCAAATGGCCTGGTCAATGGTAATTCTGGAATGTAATGGTCGCATATTTGTATGATTTTCAATAAAAATAACGAAAATGATGGCAAAATGTAATGCGGTATGCTGTAGAGCCAGGGCATGCCCTGGCTCTACAGCACCACCCCGGCCTTCATTTCTGCATGTTGGGGCGGTAAACCTGTAACGATGGGAATGGCAGTTTTGGAAATACCCCCGAATCCTTGATAAATATTAATAAGATTTCGGAATCCATGTTTACGCATCAGGGAGGCTGCCATCATGGAGCGGTATCCGCCTTGACAATGGATGAAGTAAGTATGGTCGGGATGCAGTTTATGAAGGTTGTTCTCCAGGGTATCCAAAGTCTGGAATTGTGCATTGCGAATATGTCCGGCTTCAACCTCAGGTGCTTTCCGCACATCGAGAATATGAATGTGGCCTTCCTGATATTTTTCGAACAAAGTTTCAGGGCTAATGGAGGTGATGGTTTCCAATGAATATCCGGCTTTGGCCCAGGCTTCCGGGCCTCCCTCAAGATACCCGAGGATATGATGAAAGCCTACTCTGGCAAGGCGGTCGGCGGATTCAGATTCTTTACCGGGTTCTGTAATTAAGATTAAAGGGGCATCCATATCGATGAGGGAGGCTGCCCAGATGGCGAATTGCCCATTGAGACCGATATTGACGGAACCAGGAATAAATCCTTTTTCGAATTGATCCGGAATGCGGGAATCTAGGACAGTGATGCCTGCCCCTAAATGATGGCGTACTTCTTCGGCGCTGAGTTTCGTGCCTGCCAAATGACGGACAGATTCAATGGAAGGGTACCCTTTGATGTTGATGGAGGCATCTTTGAAGAAATAGGCTGGCGGTGGCTGCATGCCATCGGTTACTTCCAGAATGAATTGAGCTTTACTTATGTCCCGGAGGGCATAGTTGTTTTGCTTTTGTTGACCCAGGGTGGAATATTTTTCCGGGCCCAGGTTTTTGCCACAGGAAGAGCCAGCGCCGTGACCCGGATAGACCAGCACTTCATCGGGTAGAGTCATGACTTTGGTCCTCAGACTGTCATATAAAATTGAAGCGAGATCTTCACTGCTCATGTTGCCACTGGCGAGGTCGGGTCGGCCAACATCCCCAATGAAGAGGGTATCCCCTGTGAAGAGGGCATGTTCTTTTTTATTTTCATCTAGCAGGAGCCAGCAGGTGGATTCTAAGGTGTGGCCCGGGGTATGCAAAGTTTTAATGCTGAGCTTGCCTAGGGGAAATTCTTCTCCATCCTGGGCATTATACACCGGGTAAGCCGGTTTGGCTCCCGGTCCATAGATAATTTTGGCGCCGGTTTGAGCAGCCAGGTCTATATGGCCGGAGACAAAATCGGCATGGAAGTGAGTTTCAAACACATAGAGGATTTTTGCCCCCCGGCTTGCTGCAAGCTGGAGATAGGGTTCCGGCTCCCGAATCGGGTCGATGACCGCAGCAAGGCCTTCGGATTCGATGTAATAAGCGGCCTCTGCAAGGCAATTGGTGTATAATTGTTCGATGTACATAAGTCTGTCCTGTTAATTTTGCATCTGCTACCGGAAATTCGGGAAGCAAGTAAAAATACGGAATTAGATTTTATCTCATGCAGGCTACATACGGTTTACTCGGTAAAAAGTTAAAACATAGCTTTTCCAAACTTTATTTTGAAGCAAAGTTTGAACAGCAGAAAATTGATGCTGCTTATGAATTGTTTGAATTGGAAGCGATTGAAGAATTGCCGGCATTATTGGCCGAACATACCTATTTAAAAGGTCTGAATGTAACCATTCCTTATAAGCAGCAGGTCATGTCTTATCTTGATGAACTAGATCCCGAGGCTCGTGAAGTTGGGGCTGTCAATACCATTGTTATCCGGGGCGAACACACCAAGGGGTATAATACAGATGTTTATGGCTTTCATCATTCTTTGATTCGGTTTATACCAAAGGACATGAAAAAGACTCAGGCCATTATATTAGGAACAGGTGGGGCTTCTCGTGCAGTGCAATATGTGTTGCAGCATTACTACCAGTTTCCTTGTTTGAGGGTATCTCGTAAGGATCGTCAAACGGAGGGTGTCATCACTTATGAGCAATTGAAGGCGATGGATTTGAAGAAACATAAACTCATTGTGAATACCACGCCTTTGGGAATGCATCCTTTGATAGAGGGCTGCCCGGATTTTCCATTTGAGAAGCTGACGGACAAGCATTTGGTTTATGATTTGATTTATAATCCGGAGCGTTCGGTGTTTTTGAATCAGGCGGCCGCGCGGAATGCGCATGTAAAGAATGGGTTGGAGATGTTGTATTTGCAGGCAGAGCGGGCCTGGGAGATCTGGAATCAGGATGGATTGTAGGTTTGGCTTGCACCAAGCGGGGGCTTGCACCAAGCCAAGCGTTAAGGGGATGCTCAACCTTCTGATTTTTATCGGGATATTGTTTTCCCTGGCAAATGCACAAGGGGAAGCTCCGCCGCTTACCGGAAGCTGGACCCATTCGGCCTTTCAGGATGTTCAGCCCTGGGAAATTCCCGGGCATCTGTCTCGAAAGGAAGAAAAGGCCTTACGCCACATTTCGCCCACGGCGTGGGCGGAAAAAGAATTAATCGTCGTCGTCGGATTCTGGTGTAGTGACAGCGAAAAATGGATTCCGATACTGCTAAAGGGCCTGCAATTATTTCCCGAGGCTAAAGTCCAGTTTTATGCTTTGGATCGAAATAAACAGGGCGGGCCGGATTGGGAAAATACCTTGAAGATTAGCCACCTACCGACTTTTGTGGTGTTGAAAAGCGGGCGGGAAATCGGCAGAATTACCGAGACGCCGGAATCCGGAATTTTATGGAAAGACTTTGGAGAATTGCTTCTGAATAGATGAATATTTGGAAAAGTTATTCACAATGTGTATATTTGAGTTCTCTTAAATAAAAATCACTGCTGCTTTTGTGTAAAATTGCTATGAGTAAAAAGAGGTGGATGCACTTCGGATTAGCGTTTTTCCTGCTATTCCTTTCTTTGGAAAACGCCCTGGCTCAGGGTAGAAGGTCTTATTTTACGGTAGGTCCGGCTTTAGGTATTTCCAATTATCTCGGAGATCTGGATGATAATTTCGGGTTTTTCAAATTTACCAAACCCGGTTTTGGTTTCAATGTGGTGTACCATTACGACCCCCACATGCACCTGAGGTTAAGTCTTACACAGGCCTGGGTTGGTGCTATGGACCAGAATGGAAGAAATGCAGGTCGTAACCTCCATTTTAGAAGCCCGATTACCGAGGTTTCCATGCATGTTTGTTATGACTTTATTGGTAACTACCGCCGTTATAAATACCGTCCTTTCTTTACACCCTACATATTTGGGGGTATTGGCGTGTATGCCTTTAATCCCAAAGCGCAATTTTTTGATGTCGCTCAAAATAAATCCGTATTCATCGAGCTCCAACCTTTGGGAACAGAAGGGCAGTTTTTACCCCTCCTCGATCAAGGATATCCCAGACCTTATGCTTTGACCCAAATTAATATTCCTTTTGGGGCCGGGATTCGATACAAGTTCACTTACATGATAGATGTGGGTTTTGAAATTGGAATCCGTAAGTTATTTACCGATTATCTGGATGATGTCTCCAGTCTTTATCCCAATTTGAGAGCTTTGGAATTGCAGAATCCTAAAGCCTACATCATGTCAGATCGGTCTTTAGATTTGACAGAAAACAACCGTCGTCAATATCCTTATGGCGCGGGTTCAGGAAATGTCAGAGGATTTTCCAATCAGGATGATTGGTATGTATTTTCTATGCTTACTGTGAATTTCATTATTGACAACCGGAAATGTCCGAAGTTTGCCAAAATGAATACGCGTCGGAAAGCCTCCCGGAGGTAATTTTTTTCTGAATCTCAAGATATTTGAAAATAATGTGGTATCGCCTCTCGTTTATGGGGGGCGATATTCTTTTTATTCCCTTGCAATTGTTAATTTTGCCGGCTTATGGCTGTAACGCTTCCTGACTTTTTAGATCCCGGAAAAATTCCTTCTCATGTTGCCATCATTATGGATGGGAACGGCCGTTGGGCAAAGCAGAAAGGCAATAGCAGAATTTTTGGGCATCAGTCGGCAATTGAGGCCGTTCGGGATACCACGGAAGGCGCAGCAGCGGCAGGCGTGAAGTATTTGACTTTATATGCCTTCTCCACAGAAAACTGGAGTCGTCCTCAATTTGAAGTAAAGGCCTTGATGGAGCTATTGGTCATGACTATTGCCCGTGAGACGCCGACCCTGATGGAAAATAGTATTCGCCTGCAAACCATAGGGCAAACGGAAGATTTGCCAACCTCCTGCCAGAAACAATTGGCAGAGGCGATGCGAAAAACCGAAAATAATACCCGAATGACCCTAAACCTGGCTTTATCTTATGGGGGCAGGCGTGATATTCTCCAGGCCGTTCGTTCGATTGCGGAAGAGGTTAAGTCCGGACACCTCAGTCCGGAAAACATCGATGAGACTTTGTTCCGTCGGTATTTAAGTACTTCTTTCCTGCCAGATCCGGAGTTGATGATTCGGACCAGCGGTGAATTTCGAATTAGCAACTTCCTTTTATGGGAGTTGGCATATTCTGAAATTTATATTACCCAGAAATTTTGGCCCGATTTCAGACGGGCAGACTTATACGAGGCCATTGCCGATTATCAAAAAAGAGAGCGGCGATTTGGCAAAACCAGCGAGCAGATTCAATCCGGGAAATGAGATTATCCAACCCAAACACGATGCGATTACGATTTCCTGACAGATTAGGGTCTAGAGTTCAGTTATACCCAAGGAGGCATTTCTCCTCGCCACCCTATGTTTGGCTTTTTTGCCTGTTTCTGACTTTTTGTTGTCTTTCTTCGTCTGAATTGTGGGCTCAGAAAAAGTTGGTGGATTATGATAAACCCAAGGATTATACCCTTTCCGGAATCACTGTAGAATCCTCCGGTTCCATGGATAAGAATACCGTGGTTGCAATGAGTGGTTTGACCATCGGTAGCACGATTTCAATTCCTGGTCAACAAGTGTCAGATGCGATTAAAAAATTATGGAAACAGGGGCTGTTTTCGGATGTGGTGGTTGAGACAGAAAATATTTCAGGAAACAATGTGTTTCTGATTATTCGGGTGGCTGAGAGGCCCAGGATCGAGAAGTTTGCTTTTAACGGGGTTACCAAAGGACAGGCCGATGACCTGAGGGAAAAAATCTCTTTCATTAGAGGGACTATTTTTACGGAGACCAAGCGCATGAATGCTTTGAGGGTGATTAAAAACTTCTATCAGGAAAAGGGTTTTTATCACACCAAGGCCGATATTACAACCACCCTGAATGCCCGTAATGAAGTCGCTATTAACATTGATATTGATAAGGGCAGGAGAACCAAGGTAGCCTCCATACAGATGGTTGGAAACCAGGATTTGTCTGCTGCACAACTCCGAAGAAAATTGAAGGAAACCAAACAGGTCAGATTTTTTCGCTTGTTCAAGCGCTCCAAATACATTCGGGGCAATTTTGTAGAAGACAAAAAGAAGATGATCGAATATCTTCAGTCCAAGGGGTATCGGGATGCCCGAATTGTGACCGATACTTTATATCCTGCTTCTGCCAATCGCTTGAAGATTGAAATGGAAGTATATGAGGGTAATAAATATTATTACCGAAATATTGCCTGGACGGGCAATTTTAAATATGACGATACTCAATTATCCACGGCATTAGGCATTAAGAAGGGGTCTGTATATAATCCCGTAGAATTGGAAAAACGCCTGACGATAGACCCCAATGGGACAGATATATCGTCCTTATACATGGATGATGGGTATTTGTTTTTCAATATTACCCCTGTGGAGACTGCCGTAGATGGAGATTCTGTTGATGTCGAGCTGAGGATTTTTGAGGGGCCTCAGGCCAATAACAACAAAATCATGGTTGAGGGGAATGATAAGACAAGCGATTATGTGATTTTGAGAGAAATTCGCACCTTGCCAGGGAATAAGTTCAGTCGGGCAGATGTGATTCGTTCTCAAAGGGAAATTATCGCGTTGGGGTATTTTGATCAGGAAACCTTAAATCCTCTGCCTATGCCGGATATGAACCGAGGGACGGTGGACATTAAATATAAGGTGGATGAGAAGCCCAATGACCAATTGCAATTGCAAGGGGGATGGGGTGGTCGTATCCGGGATAACAATGGAAATATTATCGGCGGCGGTTTATTGGGAACGGTATCCGTCACTTTCAATAATTTTTCTTCCAAGCGTTTCTTTAAGCGGGATGCATGGAAGCGTGGTTTCTTACCCTCCGGTGATGGGCAGAGATTGAATCTGGCCTATCAGACCAATGGTCGGGCCTTTCAAAATTTTTCCGCAGGATTTGTGGAGCCCTGGTTTGGGGGCAAGAAACCCAATTCTCTTGGGGTGAATACCAATTATTCGGTACAGCGATATGACCCGACCCAATATCGTATTTCTATTTTAGGCGCCTCTGTGGATTATGGCAAGCGTTTGAAATTCCCCGATGACCACTTCCGTATGTACTGGTCGGCAGGATATCGCAATTATGATGTACAGAATGGGGGTGCCACCTTTGGGATTGAGAATGGGAATATCAATGTCTGGTCTTTGAAATTTACCTTAGATCGAACCAGTGTAGATGCACCTGTATATCCCAGAAATGGCTCAATTAATACATTCTCTGTGCAGGCCACCCCTCCCTGGTCTTCTTTTATTTCCAAGGATTACGCAGGGTTAAAAGCTTCAGGTAATTTAGGGGAATTGTATAGAAATTTAGAGTTTCACAAATGGAAGTTAGATAATTCCTGGTTCCTTAGATTGGCCGGTAGCCTGGTCGGTAATTTTAAAATGCGTCATGGCTTTATTGGTTATTATAATCCTACCATTGGTTTGTCCCAGTTTGAGCGTTTTTATCTTGGAGGAGATGGGTTACAAATGTTCTTCCTGGATGGGCGTGAAATTATTGGATTAAGAGGATATCAAAATAATGCCCTTGGCCCCAGAAATGTGGCCGGCTCTACAATAGGCGGAACAATCTTTACCAAATATACTTTTGAACTGCGTCAATTACTGACACCTCCCAAGACCCAGCAGTTGATGGTATGGTTACATGGTTTTGTGGAAGCGGGGAATGCCTGGGACAAATTCAGGGATTATAATCCCTTTTTACTAAAACGCTCAGCGGGAGCCGGGGTAAGGTTGATGTTGCCTTTTATGGGCCTTATTGGTGTGGATTGGGGCTATGGATTCGATACGGTTGTCAGAGAGGGGGATGGCTTGAGCAAAGGACGATTCCACTTTATCTTTGGTCAGCAGTTTTAAGCATGCGCGGTCTTCATCCTTTGAGCAAAAGGACATTCGCTTTTATTTCTTGAGTTCTCTCCGATTACATATTTTAACAGACACGGTTCTGCAGAATCGATGGAGTCATGCAGCGTTAGCCGAAATGGCATTGGAAGGCGGTGCGGATGTCATTCAATACCGTCATAAGGGATTTCAGATAGCTTCTCATGAAAATGATATGGCGCGCATACTGGCATTGAAAGCACGGTATAACTTTCATTTTTTGCTAAATGATTTTGCGGAAGAGGCTGCACTTTTAGGCTTAGATGGGTGTCATGTCGGTAAAGAGGATACTCCTCCGGGACAGGCGAGGCAATACTTTGAAAAAAGTGGCCGATCGGATGCAGTTATTGGCGCCACCGTGCATAGTCTGGAGGAGTTGGAGGCGATTAAAAATGAAGCCATAGATTACATCGGGGTAGGTCCGGTATTTGGAACACAGTCGAAGGAGACTGGTCTGCCCGCCCTTGGATTAGAAAAACTTGCCGAAATTTGCAGGTATTCTCCTTTTCCGGTGATAGGCATCGGCAACATCACCCCTGCATCTGTTCCTGCCTTGTTGCAAGCCGGAGTTCATGGTGTTGCGGTGTTGGGTGCTGTTTGTCTGGCTCCGGATCCTAAAGAAGCAGTTAGGTCTTTTGCGCACTATTTTCACTAATATATTTTTCTGTCTCCTCTTGGGGTTGAGCTTTGCAAAGGCTCAGGATAGTCTTTTGGTAATAAAATCTATTACCATACAGGGAATAAAAACCACCAAGGATAAAACCATTCTCCGGGAGATGAGTCTGAAGGAAGGGGACAGTATTCCTCAAAATCGCCTTGAGGCAGTGATGGAAAGAAATCGCTTTAATGTTTATAATCTCGGGTTATTCAATGATGTGGACTTTAATTATGTCACCGATGAGGGTGCCGTGTATCTCATTATTCTTGTGCGGGAGCGTTGGTATATCGAGCCGGTGATTCATGCCAATTTGGAGGAGCGTTATATAGGCGAATGGTTACGCGATATGGATCTGGATCGGGCTGTATTTGGGGGAGGAATTAACTGGAAGAATTTTACTGGCTACAACGACCAGTTATATTTATATTTTCAGGGAGGATATGATCGGGAATTGTCGGCTTCCTTTAGAAGGCCCTTTATTTTTCCGAAGCAACAGGTGGACTTGCAGGTGAATTATAATTACACAGAGAAAAAAGAAATAGAATTATTGACCAACTACGCTTCCAGGCCCGAAAATCCGGAAGAAGGGCAATTGCTTTTTCGTTTGCCCAAGGATAGGGTTAGGTTTGATCAGAATGGGTTTATTCATCTCACCAAGCGTTTTGATCCATTAAATCGCTTGACCTTTAGCATGGGCTATTTGTTTTATCAGGTGAATGATACAATCAATCGAATTAACCCCTCGTATTTTACCACTGTCTCTGACCGGGAATACTATCCAAGAGTGAGATTGAGTTTTAACCGCGATTATCGGGATTGGAAAGCCTTTCCCCTCAAAGGTTATCGCTTGAGTGTGAATCTGGAGCAGAGTGGTTTGGGTTTTTTGTCCACTACGCATTTCTTTAGGGTGTTTGGGAGTTACAGTCATTTTCATCCAATTCGTAAACGATGGAATTATGCCTGGTCTATATGGGGGACTTATACGGTCGGTTCCAGGGTTCCGTATTACGACAAAGTCTTTATCGGGGCAGGGAATTATTTAAGGGGATTTGAACCCTTTGTGGTGAGTGGGACTTCGGTCGCTGTGGTTCAGAATGAATTGCGATTTGCCTTAATTCCAAGACAGATTGTCCGTTTTCCTTATTGGAAAGCCAGGCGCCCCGAAAAGGATTTGCTAAGAAAATTCAGAGATTTCCCGATAGCGGTATATCTGGTCGCGTTTGTAGATGCAGGGGTGGTGAGAGATGGGTCGTTTAACAATATGGACCCTTTCTTCAAAGATAAGGCCTTGATTGGTTATGGGGGCGGCCTTAATTTTTTGACCCTCTATGATCATTTTTTGAGAGTTGAGATCAGTAGGAATAACATTTACAATTCCCGGTCGGGATATTATTTTAATTTAACAGGCCGTATAGCCATACGATAGGAATATGAAATTAGCCATTAACGGTAGAATCACCGAAACAACTGACGATCAATTTTTGGAGCGCTTTTTCTCAGGGCTAAGGAAAAAGCACATTCTGTTTAAGGTTCAGGAAAACTATGCGCTACAATTGAATCAAAGAGCCTCTTTCAACGCTAATCCAATAACCTTATCAGAGACTTATAGGGATACTGCCGAGGTGGCGTCTTTTGATTTTGTTTACAGCATAGGGGGGGATGGTACTTTATTGGAAACGGTAAGAAGATTTCGGCGCACCGGTATTCCGGTTTTGGGGGTGAATACCGGGCGTTTGGGATTCCTGGCCAATACCAGTCTTCCGGATTTGGAAGCAGCCACAGAGGATTTGTTAAAAGGCACTTATAAATTGGATCAGAGGACCATGATGGTTCTTGAAACCCGGCCCCAGGGCAGTTTGTTTTCGGAAGATAATGTGGCATTGAATGACATCACCATTCATAAATCCAATACGAATGAGATGATTACCGTGCATACTTACATCAACGGGGATTTTTTGAATTCGTATTGGGGAGACGGGGTAATTCTTTCCACGCCTACCGGCTCTACGGCTTATTCTCTTTCTTGTGGCGGGCCGGTGATAATGCCTGGTACGCCGGCCTTTGTCATTACGCCGATTGCCCCCCATGCCTTAACTGTAAGGCCTATGGTGATTCCGGATCATTCTGTGATTTCTTTAGAGATTGAAAGTCGCAGCGGACAGGCATTAATTGCTTTAGATTCCAGGACGGAAGTGATTCGTCAGAAGACGGAGTTAGCCGTAAGGAAGGCGGATTTTACCACGCCCCTGGTAAGAGTACAGAGCAGTTCTTATTTCAGTAGTTTAAGAAACCGTTTGCATTGGGGCTTAGATAACCGGAATTGAAAGGAGGGGGCTTGGTGCAAGCCTTCGCTTGGTGCAAGCGAGCCTACCATTTATTCCGCCACATCATAGACTCTACCGGTCGTATGGTGCGTTCCGTATATTTGGCATTGGCTTTACGGTTGTACAGATTTTGTACCTGGCCCTTGACTTCAAAATAAATCAGCTGACCTATCGGCATACCCGCATAAACGCGCACCGGTTGGGAGACGGAGATTTCCAAAGTCCAGGTGTTGCAAAAGCCCACATCGCCTTTCCCTGCGGTGGCATGAATGTCAATGCCGAGGCGCCCCACACTGCTTTTACCTTCCAGAAAAGGTACATGGGCATGGGTTTCGGTATATTCTTCCGTTACACCTAAATATAATTTTCCGGGAAGGAGAATGTAGCCTTCTTCCGGAATTTCAAAGTGGCGAATCTGGTTGTGCTTGCGGGCATCCAATATGTCCGACTCATATTGAGCCAGGTGTTTTCCCAGATGGACATCGTAGGAATTGCTGCCCATGCAGTCCGGACGAAAGGGTTCGATGAGGATGCTGCCTTTTTGGATTTCTTCCAGGATTTCCCGGTCGGAGAGTATCATTTAAAGTTCTTTTGCGATTTCAACCGCAATATTAGAGATATCGCTGTTCTCTGCAAAGTAGGAGTCAAAAAAGGATTGCTTTGTTGTTTCCTGAGCCGAGGGATTATAATGCAAAGCCTCCTGTGTTTCGAAGGTGCGAATCCGGTCGGTCTGATTGGCCAGAAAGGTTTTTAATTGCTGGAGGATGTCATTTCTACGCGATACCAGTTCTTGAATTTCTCTTTCCAATTGTCTTTTATCGCTGTGGATGGCACTCAGAATTTCATTGGCTTTGTATTCTGCTTCTTGAATTTTTAGTTCAGCATCTTTTTTGGCGTTTTCCAGGGTGCTTTTGGAAGATTGCTCCGCTTGAAGCAGGGTTTTATGCATGATAGACTCCATGCCTTTGTAATGCTCCAGGCTGCTTTTGGTTTTATCCAATTCCGCTTTCATTTTCCGGTTGTCTTCTTGCATTTTCTCCCATTCCTGGGATACATTTTGCAGAAAAGCTTTCACTTCTTCGGGGTCCACTCCGCCGAGGGTTTTCTTGGAGAAGGTGTGTTGACGGATTTCCAGAGGCGTAATCATGATAATGGTTTTTATGAGGGCTATTTTCCCTCCGTAAAATTAAACATCTCCCGCCCGAATTTTCCCTGTTTTATGCACAGATTTTTCGGCGCTGATGACTATTTATCTGTACCTGCTTCTTTTTTGTCCGTTTTCAGTTTGACAGGCATGCCGTCCTGTAGTTCTTTGCTGATGACACGGTAAGGCCCGGAAATGACTTTTTGATTTTCTTCCAGACCTTCTAAAATTTCAATGTAGCGTTCATCCGAAATGCCCGTTTTTACTGGAGAGACGGAAACGGTATTGTCCTCTTTGAGGATGAATACGATTTCTTTTCCTTTTTCATCGGTTTTGGATTCTTCTTCTTTCTTTTCCAAAGTCACACATTGAATGGGGACAGAAAGCACCTGGTCCTTACGATCCGTAAATATTCTAACCTGGGCACTCATCCCCGGGCGGAAAGGACTTTGATTGCGGGGAATACTACGCATCATTTTTTCATTTTGGACATACGAATTCCTGTCAATAGCAATCTTTACCTTGAAGTTGGTAATCTGATCGGAAGAGCCTGTGCCTTGAACGGTTGCGGAATAAGCAATTTCACTTACTTGTCCATAAAACTTTTCTCCTGGAAAGGCATCCACCTCCACCAGGCAGGAGTCTCCAATCCTAACATTGACAATGTCATTTTCATTGATTTCTACAGCCACCTCCATTTGAGACAGATCAGAGATTTTCATGATTTCTGTACCCGCCATTTGCCCGGTTCCTACGACTCTTTGTCCAACTTCGACTTTTAGCATAGTAATAATGCCGGACATAGAAGCATAGATATGGGTTCTTCTTAAGTTGTCTTTGGCCTGGTGGAGAGAGGCTTCAGCACTTTTGACTCTGTAATAGGCAGCATTGACGGTTTGGGTACCTGCCCGGAATTGAGCCTGAGAAAGTTTGAATTTCAATTGGAAGTTTTCTAATTCCCCCTGAGAGATGACACGATCTTTAAATAGCTGTTCGTTTCGTTTCAGGTTAATGCTATCTTGTATAAGATTACTTTTAGTTTGTTCGAGGTTGGCCTGAGCTTGGGCGTAATCGGCTTGAGCGGAGTTGAGGGCTGCTTCGGATTGTTCCTGAGCAGATTTGTAAGAGTCGGGCCGAATGGCCAGGAGCAGTTGTCCGGCTTTGACGGAATCCCCTTCTTTCACCAATAATTCTACTACCTCTCCGGAAACATCGGGTGCTACCGGGACCTCAATATCCGGTTGTATAGTGCCGGATTCGGTGACGGAAGAAATAATATCCCGACGGATCGCAGTATCCACTTCGACCATGGTTTCTTTTTGACCTCCTATCCATCCCATCATGCGGGCAAGGGCGAGCAGGGCAATAACAATACCCAGAATAATGAGAATGCGCTTGATGTAACTTTTCTTTTTCGTGGCCATAGTAAGGGTCAGAATTTTATTGGTTTTCCCTGATAGAGATCCAGGATTTTTCTTTTAAATAGGAAGTCGTACCGAGCCTGAAGCAAGTCAGATTCTGCTTTGGTGCGGTTGTTTAGATTTTCGTTGTAGGCGTAAAAGTCCATGACGCCGGCTTCGTAACGACTTTCGGCGATTTTGTAAGATTCGTTTAAGGCTACCAGTTGCTCTTTGGTGGCATTGTATTTATTGACAGCCGCTACAACATCCTGCCAGGCCTGTTGAATTTTCTGGGTCAGGGTGTTTTGCGTAATGGTATATTGGAGTTGAGCCTGACGAAAAGAAATATCGGCATTCTTGACCTGGTTGCGAATTGAAAGACGGTTGAAAATGGGGATACTAAGTTGTAAGGATAAAGATTGGTTAAGGTTTCGGTCTAATTGATCGAAGTAAGGGACTGTTTCGAGTTGAAATGTTCGGCTATTAAAGATACCGTTGGAGGAATAACTGGACCCAATATTTCCATTCAGATTAAGGGTAGGGTAGTAAGCGGATCTGGCTCTGCGAAGCCCGTATTGCGCTGCCTGAATCCGGAATTCCTGCTCTTTCATTTCCGGCATGTTTCTAAGGGCATAAGCATGAATTTCAGAAAACGGGGTCATGTCGGCTTCGATTTTATTTTGAGCGGCCTCCGGAAATTCGAAAGTATATTCTGCAAATGGGTCTGCCATAAGTTCCTGAATCAGGCGGAGTTTATCTCTTTGGAGGGAATTGTCAGCGGTAACGATTGTAAGTTTCTCGCTGGCAATTTGGGATTTGAGATTAAACAACTCTGCCTGTGTGGTTTTGCCTGCATCGTATTCTTTTTGTTTTTTTTCGAGTTGTTGTTCTAAGATTTTGAGACGATTGGTGGCTATTCTGGCATTTTCCAGGTCAAATAAAACCTGCAGATAAAACAGGGCCACATTGGTAACAACATCGTTTTCAGATTTTCTTTTGGCTTGCCGGGTGGCTTCCAGCGTGTACTCAGATTGTTTGAGAGAGTTGTAATTTTCCAGGCCATTGAACAAGTTGATGGAGGCATTCAGACCGGTGAAGGAGTTATTTGTAGCTTGCTGTACCCTAGAGAAGGTGACATTATCGAAGGTGGTACCAAAGCTGCGTGTCCCTGACCAGGACCCGTTTATACTTGGCAGATAATCAAACTTAGCTTGGTTATAGGTGATTTTTGCACCTTCTTGGGAAAAGTCTGCTTGCTGAAGTTGTAAATTATTATCCAGGGCGATTTTGACGGCAGATTCCAGCGTAAGTTTTACCGGCTGAGCTTTGACTTGAAGCGTGCCAACGAATAGTAATAGAAGCATCAAAAACATCCGGCCGGCAAATTTTGATTGGTTCGGTCCCGGCAGGAAGCATTCAGAAAAGCGAGTGGAGGATGCCAAAGTATTCAGTTTATAAGGTACAAATTTACAGAAAATAAGTAGGCAAATCGGAATAGGGTTAAGCCTTATTTAAAAGGCGAAAAAACAGGATTAAAGGAGGATTTTAAAGCGTTATGCCGGAATTTGAGGCTTGATTTGGCTTAAAAAACTTCTGGCTGTGAAACCTAATGTGCCTGCTTCAGGAAGTTTGGCAACCGGCATGGGGTTTAGAGTGTCATGTTGAAGCCACTCCAAAAAGGTGTGACCATACTCTTGCTGATGTAGGGATTTGAAATGTTCGCTGACGCTTGTTTTATTCCATGTGTTACCCAGCGGTAAATCATGTTTTTGGACCAATTCACAAATGGCCAGGGCAAGCATTAAATGGTCAAGAGAGGACGATAGTTTTTGAAGAGATATCTCCGATAGGAAATCCGGAATGAGTTGAGGTTGTTGGTTTTCAGAGGCAAGCAGCGCTTGTATCCAACATTTCCAGGCCGCAAGGCCAGGGAAATCTTTATCCCGAATGAGGTCACAACTTTGACGGCTTCTGGCCAACTGTCTAGTATGAATACCGGCAAGGGCCTCCACGCATTTCAGACGGTCTTCCATTTCAGGATAGATATCTTTGAGTTTTTCAGACTCGTATTTGAGCTCAAAGAGGTATTTATCGAGGATCTCAAATCTGTTTTTTAGGAAGAGCAGGCCAATAATTTGCCAGAGCATTCTCAATCTGTAGCCGTTTCCGGCGCTTGAATAAACAGGCTTTTCTCCAAATTCGCGATGTTTTAAAATCAAATATTGCTCGAGAATATCCAGGAGATTTTTTTGGAGCAATACCTCGCTAACCAGACCGGCAATTTCCAGCCACAAGATTGCGTGTTCGGGGTCTTCATCCTGAATCTGGTGTTGTTGCATGATTCGCGTTATCGCATAATCAATGTCTATATGAGACTTAAGTTTCTCCTCAGACTCCAGCATTCCTCTGATTTCCGAGATGATATAGAGATAATGAAATTTCTTATCGAGTTTTTCCTGGTTCTTTTTTCGTTTATCCATCAATTCCTGAAGCGAAATCCAGGGCATGCGGGCAGAATAGAGGATGAGGAGATTGTATAGGGCACTGAGTTCAGAATAATTTTGGTCTTCAATGGCCAGTTTTTCTGCTTTCTCGAGGGCCTGCATAGCGTGTTGCCAGGCATTTTTTTGAAATAGGTATCGGGCAATTTCTATGAATTTGCGGATTTCGTATTCATTACCTTTTCGACTGTTTTCAAAGAAGAGAAACTCTTCCAGATTTTTTCGCAGGCGGTTTCGGAGCTGATGATAAGCGTTTCTGTCTTTGTTGCCGTAAATCTGAAGCGCGAAATCTGTGTCCTTGTCGTTTTCTCCTGTTTTTCGAATCAAGTCAATGAGCACAAGGTCTCGCCTAAGCAGGCCTGAGTCTGACCCTGACCCTTGGGGGTGGCGGTTCAGGAAGTAGCGAAACTCCCGCACTTCCTGCTCTTTCATGCCCGTAAGGACGGTTTCAAGAAAATCCATGGCCATAACGGGGGTAAAAGTAATTCTTAATTAAATATCTGTCAAGTAATCCACAAAATTTAATAAATGTTAATTTATTAA
>CANHCC010000015.1 GCA_947459115.1 Bacteroidota bacterium
CATCCCAGGTTTCTGTCCAGTCTCCTGAAGGATAATCACTCATTTTTAAAATATAATTACTTCCGGACACATAAGGCTTGGTCGTCATCATGCCCCCATCGGCAAACTGGGACATCCCATACACATTGGGTACCATGACCCAATCGTAAGCATCCATAAATCCCTCCATAAACCATGAATAGACGGTATCCGGATTTATCTCACAGAGTAAGAGGTAATTTCCCATAATCATGAGCCTTTCAATATGATGGAGATATCCGGTTTCCTGGAGTTTCTCCACGCAATGGTCCACCGGAAACAGACCGGTTTGTCCTTTCAAAAATGATTTGGGCATCTTTCGCGAAAATTCAAAGAAATTTCGGGTTCTTTGTTTGCCTCCCACTTTTAAATACACCAATCGAATAAATTCACGCCAGCCGATTATTTGACGAATAAATCCCTCAAGAGAATTGAGTGGGATATTTTGTTTGTCTGCTATTTGAAGGGCTGCGTCCAGGACTTGATCCGGCGTTAACAATCCAACATTTAATAGGGGGCTAAGCAGACTGTGAAATACGAAAGGATGTTTTTGAGAAAGGGCGTCCTCATAAAGTCCGAAATGATGAAAGCGCTGGGTGAGGAATTGATGCAACCATACCTCTGCCTCTGCATGGGTGGTGGGGTAAAAATGATTTGACGATTCAAATGCCTGAATGCGTCCCGGGTTGTTTTTCCAGAACTGATTTTTCCATTCTGTTAAACCATGGCAGGCTGAATCGAATGCAGGCCATTCTATTTTTGGAACGATAAATCCTTTAGGCAATTTCTTTCGATTGTCGGCATCATAGGTCCATTTCCCCCCTTGTGGTTTGCCGTTTTCCGTCAATATATTTAACCGTTTTCTCTGCCAGATATAAAATCCGGTTTGGTAAAATTTCTTGCCTTGATACAGATGGGGTTCTGCGTCTTTGAGGGTGGTCAGAAAGGCAGGGGAGGGGTACCAAGACAATTGAATGTTGAAGCGTTCGCACACCCGTGTTATCCTGGATACAAACCAGTCGTCAGTAACTTCTGTGAGGTGTATATGTCCTACCCCTTTAGAATGTAAAACCTTAATCAGGTTTCGGATATCGGCATATTCTGAATCATGTTTTATCTGATAGACATCAAAACCTTTCTCTCTTGCCTGTTGAATCCAGGCCTTTCCACTTTGTTGATGAAACCATAGTTTTAGAATGTGGAACTTAAATTCCCGATACCAAAGCTGTTCTTCCACAAATAAGGCAGGAAATTTTCGGTTTAATACCGGATGATGGGCAAATAATTGGTCCGGAAGGATCAGGGAAATGTGTTCTGGTAAGGTATCAGGCAAAATCATTTTTTCACAACATACCTGAACCGGAAAAAGTCCCTTTATGCGGGGCTTTGTCGGAAAATTAGATTTATAGAAACAATAATCCGGTCCTGCTTACCCTTGTCACCTGTTAATTTTTGTAATTTTACATTCCATGTCCCCAGGCTTAGTCATTATTCCAACCTACAACGAAAAAGAGAACATTCTGGCGATGATTGACAAAGTCATGTCCCTGCCGGAGCAGTTTGATCTTTTGGTAGTGGATGATTCTTCTCCGGATGGAACCGGTGCTCTGGTATCCGAAAAGATGGCCTTATTTCCCGGGCGTCTGTATCTTGAAACCCGTCATGGGAAACAGGGGCTTGGCACAGCTTATATTCATGGATTTCAATGGGCAATCCGAAAGGGGTACGATTATGTCTTTGAAATGGATTGCGATTTTAGTCATAATCCGGAGGATCTGGGAAAATTATGGGATGCATGCCATATCGAGGGATTTGATCTTGCCATTGGGTCCCGCTATGTCAAAGGGGTGAATGTGGTCAACTGGCCGATGAGTCGCGTCTTGATGAGTTATTTCGCCAGTGTCTATGTCCGGTTTATAACCGGAATGCCAATAATGGATACAACCGCCGGGTTTAAATGTTACAAAAGACAAGCATTAGAGAAAATACTCTCCACGCCGGTTAAGTTTGTCGGTTATGCCTTTCAGATTGAAATGAAATTTAGGGCCTTTAAATATGGCTTTAAAATTCGGGAGGTTCCTATAATTTTCACAGACAGAACTTCCGGAACTTCTAAAATGAGTGGAAACATTATTCGGGAGGCTTTCGTTGGAGTGGTCTGGCTGAAAATTAGCAGTTGGTTTAGAAACTGGAAACAATAAATAACTATATAGTATGATATCGAATCACGAAATTGATTATCGCATTCATGGGGAAGAAATGCAATGCGTCGAGATTGAATTAGATCCTCAGGAAACTGTTGTTGCGGAAGCCGGTAGTTTTATGATGATGCAGGATGGCATTCAGATGCAGACCATTTTTGGCGATGGCTCCAATCAGCAAAGTGGTCTCCTTGGTAAATTGTTCTCAGCCGGTAAGCGTCTGCTGACAGGCGAAAGTCTGTTTATGACAGCCTACACGAATATAGGTGGCGGTAAGCGCTGGGTCAATTTCGCCGCACCTTATCCCGGAAAAATTATACCCATGGATTTGAATCGCATGGGGGGTAAAATTACCTGTCAGAAAGATTCTTTCTTGTGTGCCGCTAAGGGTGTTTCAGTAGGGATTGAATTCCAGCGAAAACTTGGCACGGGCCTCTTTGGGGGGGAAGGCTTTATTATGCAAAAGCTTGAAGGAGACGGGATGGCTTTTGTTCATGCCGGTGGTCATATCATTGAAAAGCAACTTCAACCCGGTGAATTGCTGAAGATTGATACCGGATGCCTGGTCGCTTTTACCAAAGAAGTGGATTATGATATTCAATTTATCGGTGGGATTCGGAACTCTATTTTTGGAGGAGAGGGATTCTTTTATGCCACACTGAGAGGTCCGGGGCGTGTATGGATTCAATCTTTGCCAATCTCCCGACTGGCCGGTAAACTGATGGAATATGGTGCTTTAGGGGCTCAAAAAGAGCAAGGAAGTATCCTCGGAGGTCTGCTTCAGGGAGAATAAGAATGGTTTGCTTGGGGTAAGCAACGGCTTACCCCAAGCAAAATTATTTTCTCACAAAGCCATATGCCCATGTGCCGGCAATAGCCGATACGATCAAAAGTATCATTGGGCTGTATCCATAGCCCAGAGAGACAAACAAAGGCCCCGGACAAGAGCCGGCAAGCGCCCAACCCAACCCAAATATTGTTCCACCCAAGAGGTACCGCTGTATCTCAAATTTTTTATCCGGTAACTGAATCAGGTTGCCCTGGATATCCCTCAATTTTATGCTTTTAAATATCCATAATCCAATGGCACCGGTCGCTACTGCAACCCCAATTATTCCATACATATGGAAGGACTGAAATCTGAACATTTCCTGAATTCTGTACCAACTGATGGCCTCTGATTTGACCATAATTATCCCAAACAGGACGCCTAATATTAAATATTTTAAGTGTTTCATAGTAAGGGCAGAATGAAGGGTAAAATGAAATGGGTCATGACTAAGCCTCCGATAAAGAAACCCATCACAGCAATGAGACTGGGGAGTTGCAGATTAGAAAGTCCGGTGATGGCATGACCGGAGGTGCAACCGCCGGCATATCGGGTGCCGAAGCCAATAAAGAATCCCGCAAGAATTAATACCAGGATTTTGCCTGGTGAATTCCATATCTCGGCTCCAAGCAATTCTTTAGGATGCATACCTTGGGGTGCTTCAAGTCCCATCGCTTGCAGGTCATTCGAAAGGGATGCGGAGAGGGTAGGGGTAAATGCTTCGGGTTGAAGATGCATGCCCAAATGCCCGCCCAAAATTGCACCGAGCAAAAAGATCAGATTCCAGATCTGACTTTTCCAATCAAAATCAAAAAAGGGAATAAATTTACCTGCCCCACAAGCCGCACAAATCGTTCTGAAGTTGGAAGAAAAGGCAAAGGTTTTTCCAAGAAAGACAAGACCTAACATCAGTAGGCCAATTAAAAATCCGGAAATGTACCATGGCCAGGGAGCCATGAGTATCTCAATCAATTTGGTATTCATTCTTTATTTTAAGGGCACAAAGGTATGCATATCCCTATGAATACAAACAATTGCCCCTGGCGGGAAATTCCTTTCCTTCCAAGGGCAATAAAAAGAAGGAGAAGTTAAACTACTTTTTTACCTCTCCAGGAGCTAATGCCGCCTCTGAGATTGTGTAATTTGGTAAATCCCTGGGAGGCCATGGCGCCACATGCAGAGGAACTCCGTCCCCCACTCAGGCAATAAACGAAGTAAGATTTGTCTTTGTCGAGCGAGCTGATTTGCGCGCTGAAATTGCCTCCCATGATATCCATGTGTTTCGCTCCGGGAATATGACCTGAGTTAAATTCATCCTTAGTGCGAACATCCAGCAGTATAGCCTCTTTGTCTTCTATACCGGTTGCAAATTCGCTGGCATCTAAGTCCTGCCAATTTTTCGTTTTGTTAAAAAATCCAAACATAAGTTACAAGTGTTTAATTACTGTAACAAAGTTCCGAAGGGGTTTGCCCGGAATTGGTGACCATTATCACATGGGGAAGATTTTTATTTTGGCTTGATGCATGTAACGATAGATAGTCTTTAACTAATCGTTTATGCATTATTTGAATTTTGTGTGATACAGGGTGTTGTGTCTTTTTTTGCGCCTACTTTGCTCTTTTACGCCTCATGGCCTTCTCCGAAAAAGGGGAGGTATTTAGTCCACTATAGTTTATCTTGTGTTATTTAGAGTTGATTTCTAAGTGTTACTTTAATTTTGTCAAAACCCTTGCTCTCTTAATAACGCATAAGGTCTTTATTTATCATGCGTTTGAAAGAGCAAAGGTTACAGGCCAATGGGTAGGGGATTGTCTGACCTTTATCCTTATTGTAAATGGACCTGGTTGCGTCCAAGTTTGAGCATGCCCCTTTGTTCCATTTTCTTTAAAAGGCGGCTAATAACCTCCCTGGAACTATTCAAATCATCTGCAATTTGTTGATGTGTCAGCATTAAATCTTTAGACTGTAATTCTCTGGATTGTTTTTCCAGATAATATTCCAGCCTTTCATCCAGACTTCTGAATGCCACCTGATCCAGGGTCTCTAATAATTCTTCAAAGCGGTGACGGTAAGTTTCCACTACAAAACGATACCATGTCGGATATTTGGCCATCCACTCTGAAACTTTTTCAAAGGGCACCATCCATATTTCGGCTTCTTCTACTGACTGAGCCATAACCTTACTCGTTTCCTGACGAGCTGCGCACATAATAGAGAGGGCACAAGCTTCACCGGGATTTAGATAGTACATAAAAAATTCTCCTCCGTCCTCACCTTCTCTAAATATTTTGATGCGTCCTTTAGATACCAGCATTGTCGCTCGTACATTTTGCCCACTTCGCATAATAATCTCACCGGGCTTGAAGGTTTTGACCAGGGCAAATTTGAGTAATTCTTCCCTGAGGGCAGTTTCAAAAACGCCTCCGCCTATTTGAAAAGTTTCGGATGATGAGGATGTTGCCATAGAGTAAAATTTGAAAAGTTTGAAAATTTATAGCCATTTCCAGCCCAAGGGTATAAAGGCAAGAAACGCAGCCTTCAAGGATTTTTTTAGACTGAATTCTCCGGAGAACAATAATGCTGTCAGTAACATAAAATAAAGGATGAAAAGCACTCCATGTGCCCAACCTACATATTTTACCATTTCAGGTATGCCCAATAAATATTTCAGAGGCATGGCTATTCCCAATAAAATAAGAAAGGATACACCTTCAATGATCGCAATTCTTTCAAACCATACTTTCATGTTTATTCACTTTTAAGTTTCCAAACTTCCACTTTTTGATTGGGGAACTTGGGGTCAGAATATGTACCTACGATTCTTTCCTTAAAAGGTTGTAAGCATTCCCGATTTAAATCTAATGTGTCTTTGACGATCAAATATTTAGCACCCATTCGTATTTTGTCTTTTATTTCTGTATCGGTGTTTAGCCAGGCAAAATCACTCCAGCCTTTTTGATCCATTAAGTACAGAGACGCATTGGGGCTATTATCTCCAAGCGAAAGGACTTTGTCGTTTCTTTGAATATGGAGGCTTCTGAGCCAAGGGGTGATATTTTCATAGACTCCGGTGTGCTTATTGTCATTTCTTTCGTAACGGGAAATCATACGCCTTCGGGTAAAATCCGCACAATGTATTATCAGAATAATTCCGACACATTTTACCCACCAGGAGGTGTATATACTTTTATGAGTCTTTTCAAGGGTTAGTAAGCCCGTAAGTATCAGTGCCGGGAAAAGAACCAATAAGTTTAATGCATAATAATCATGGTTGTCAAACACCTGAAAGAACAGGAGGAGAAAGGCGCTCCCCCCGAGCAGTGTGAACCCTAAAAATGCTCGGGGAAAGGTTGGGATGTCTTTCGCTTTTATTCCAAGCCAAATCAAGAGGCCTGACAAAATGAATAACATCTCGTCTCTGAAAAAATGCTGACGCCAGAGTTTTAATAATCCGTAAAGGACCTTTCGAATACCCTCCGAATCCAACTCCCAAATTGGTAAAATGCCAATTAGGAAGATACCATAATTGTGGTGGTCATTATACCATCGGGCATAGCTGTACCAGCAGGCCCATATTCCCAGGATGAAGAATGCGCCCATCCATATTTTTCTGGTATATATTCCCCAGGCATTTTGAGCGTCCCAACTTAAAAAAGGTATCGGGCCTTTTCTTAAAGCGAAAAGAAATAAAAAGACAAAGAAGCTGAGGGCAGAGGATATTTTTAACAGGCCTGCCAATACGATGCAAGCTATGCCGAGGTAAAGGAAGCCGCTTCTTTTGGTTTTGTAAAACATTGTAATCCAATACCAGGCAATGAGGGTGAGACTCAGGGCCGGCACATCCGCCAAAAAGTTATTGGCATAGTAGGCCAAAAAGGTAGAGGTAAACATGCCAAAGGCAACGAATAATCCCCAGAAACTATCCTTCAGTATAAATTCGCTGAGTTTGAATAACGCCAATAACCCCATGAAGAAAATACTTAATTGCAATAACCGAAATACATATTCTTGTTTGCCGGTTACCTTCCAGATTTTTGCAACGGAATAATACAGTATTGGAAATTCTGAAAGGGTTTGTCCACTGCCATCATAGCCTTGGAAATGCATGGCCGGTTCTAGAAAATTTCGATTCTCCTGATAAAAATGATCCGTGAAAGATAGACAATCCGCTTGTCTCCATTGATGCACGCCCTGAGGTTTATAAAAAAGGATAGCCCCATAATTGTATAAATAACAGAAGACCATAAAGATCGTTGCGAACATAAGGAAACCTATAGAGGGCTTTAGGATTCCTTCTTTTTCAAAAAAAACATTCCATTTTATGGACAGCGATTTAGTAACAGGTGTTTTCACAGAAAAGAGTTTCACAGGGTAAAATTGCCAATATTCTGATTAATATCCTTTTATATCATTTATCTTAATTTAATTATCAGCGTGCTGAAAAGTGTTAAGCTTGGATTCCGGTTATGGATGTCCGGTTACTGCGTGCTTGAATCAGGGCCAGGTGTTTTTGTTTTCTCCTATTGGCACGGATAATCATGTAATAGGCTACAACCCCTACTGCATATAATGCGGCAGTGATCAGTAAAACCGAATAATAAGGAAGTTGATTTCCTCTGAGCCATTGAAAGATTTTGGCACTGATGACATAAGCACCACTCCAGATACTGGCGATGAGAGAACTCATCAATTCCCGGTTTCTCTCTCCGACAAAGGTCATGGTGAGTTCGCTGGTCATGGGAGCTGCCATATTCATTAAGGGCTGACGAAGCAGGAAACAGAAAATAGCCACCCAAATCATGCCCGGCCAATCTGAGACCCACTCAGTGGCAGCCATGATGATAAGAAAAATGACTGCCAGGGTTTGAGATAAAGTAATGGCGATTTCAAATCCAAATTTTCGTTTGATATAAGGAACCAATGTGGCGCCTCCAAACACCAGCACTGCCGCCACAGAGCCCATTTCACTAAAGGCATCGGAATCCATTCCAAATACAGCATTGAAAAATAAATTGATAAATGGGATGGTGAGTCCGGCTCCCGTCGAAAGCAGAAAGGTCGGAATCATGGCGTAGAATATAAGTTTCCAGTCATATCGACCCAGTTCTCGATGGAACTGAATGAAATTCACTTTTACTTCCGGTTGATCTAATTTTTCTTTTGCCGGCAAAATGCTAAAAAAAGATATTATACCTAAGACAGAAATTAGTTTGAGGATGTTGAGATCGGTAAATTCATATCTATAATCGCCCCACTCAAAAGCCTCTGCGCTAATCATGCCGGATATCATTAATCCGGAGAAGATTTGACCCAGGGAATACATGGCATAATTCAGGGTAATGGCTTCCGACTGAAGTCTGAATCGCGTGTTTCGGATAATAAAAGGCAGCGCACATACCTGCACAAACATGAAAAGTATGCCCCAGACAAATAGAAGGGTTTTTGCCATGGACAGGTGATCCAGGCGAATCATTTCTAAAACAAACCAGGATGCAATGGGTAGCCCTGCACCGGCAATCAGGAAGAAGGGTTTCAATCGCCTCCCTCGTATCAACAGACCGGTTGGAAACGCTAAGGCCAGGGTGCCCATGAAACGATAGGACACCAATTCTGCAATTTCAGAATCGGGGTAGCCTTGTTTTCTGAGCATTAAGTTAAGGATCAGAAAAAAGCTTGTATTAATCAGTTGCAGGAAAAAGATGCCCGATACGATTTGAAGTACAGGTCTGTCAATTAGCGTGTAGGCCCTAAACAGCTTATTCATCTTTCAGCATGGATATTACACTTTCAATGAATGCGGCAGGTGCATGTCCCGGAAGCCATTGAATACCCGCTTCCTTTCTTAGCCAGGTCATTTGGCGTTTGGCATAATTGCGTGTGTGTTGCTGAATCAGAGAAATGCCTTCCTTAGGGTTTAGTTCTCCAGAAAGAATGGCAAATATTTCAGGATAGCCTACCGCTCTTAATGCAGGTAGGTTAGGGGAGTAGCCACGATTCAGAAGTGTTTGTGCCTCGGTCTCCCATCCCTTTTCCAGCATATGGAGGACTCTTTGATTGATTCTTTGATATAATTCCTCTCGTTCCCATTCAATTCCCAAAGTTACCACGCGAAAAGGCCGAGGGGCAGGGGGGTGGAATTTGAGTGCTTTTATGGGCCCACCGGTTTGACGAATGAGCTCCAATGCACGCGTCACTCTTCTGGGATTTTGTTTGTCAATTTCTTCCCAGGTTTCCGGGTCTTTTGCCTTTAATTCCGCTTGCAGGATTTCCAGGCCTTTTTGTTCAAGTTCGGATTGCAATTGTGCTCTTAGAGTTGGATCAACTTCAGGCATCGGATTAAATCCATACAACAATGCCCGGCAATACAAACCGGAACCACCGGTGACAATTATAAGGTCATTGTTTTTAAACCAGTTAGCAATAAAGGCAAGGCCCTCTGTTTCAAACTGGCCTGCGCTGTAAGGCGTATCAGGGGGTAAAAAATCAAGGAAAAAATGGGGCACCCCTTTTTGTTCTTCAACAGGGATTTGGCCTGTGCCAATGGCCATTCCTGAATAAAATTGTCGGGAATCAGCGGAGATCACTGCGGTATTGAGACGCAGGGCCAATTCTACCGCAAGGGCAGATTTCCCGGAGGCCGTGGGACCGGCAATATAGAGAATGGTTTTCTGCAATGGCATTCAAAAGGCAAAGATAGAGGAAACTCTGCAGGCTGTTGTCTGGGGATTTATAACGCCTGCCTTTGTATATTTGCATCCTGTTTACCATTTTGATATGAAGCAAGCATTTGTGTTTCCAGGGCAGGGTGCCCAATATCCCGGCATGGGCAAAGATTTGTACGACGCTTCCCTTGCAGCAAGGAAGAAATTTCAAGTGTCCGATGAGATTTTGGGGTTTAATATCTCCGAAATTATGTTCCATGGTACTCCGGAAGAATTACAGAAAACCTCTGTGACTCAGCCGGCTATTTATATTCATTCGGTTATTCTTGCTGAGGAATTGGGTATTCGGGAAAAAGCCCAAATGGTTGCCGGGCATTCTTTGGGAGAGTTTTCCGCGCTTGCGGCAAGCGGGTGCCTGTCTTTTGAGGACGGCCTTCGGTTGGTTCAAATTCGTGCCAATGCTATGCAAAAGGCTTGTGACCTGACCCCTTCGACCATGGCCGCATTGGTCGGACTGGAGGATGAAGCCGTTGAAACGCTCTGTGCAGAAGTGGATGGGGTGGTTCCGGCAAACTATAATTCTCCCGGACAACTGGTAGTTTCCGGATCTGTTGAGGGTATTTTTGCGATTCTTGAAAAGGCAAAAGCTGCCGGGGCCAAAATGGCCGTTCAATTGGCCGTCAATGGCGCCTTTCATTCTCCCTTTATGGAACCTGCCAGAGTGGAACTTGAGGCAGGTATTCGTCAGACGGTATTTTCCAATCCCATTTGTCCGATTTATCAAAATGTTTGTGGCACGGGTATTATCGCCCCGGAAGAAATACAGCATAATCTGATTGCTCAGTTAACAGCTCCGGTAAAATGGACGCAGTCGGTCAGGCAGATGATTGCGGACGGGGCCGGTTCTTTTACCGAAATTGGACCGGGTAAGGTTTTGCAGGGTTTGGTAAAACGCATTGACAAAAGTGTGAGCACGGCAGGTTTTCAGTCTTTACCTGCGGCTATTTAATTCATCGTTAGTTTAACTATATGTCTGTAACAGTCAGATTTGCCCCCAGTCCTACCGGAGGCCTTCATATCGGAGGCGTCAGAACGGCTTTGTATAATTATTTATTTGCTAAAAAACACCAGGGGCGGTTCATTCTGAGAATTGAAGATACCGATCAGACCCGCTTTGTTGAAGGCGCTGAACAATACATCATCGACTCCCTAAAATGGTGTGGGATAGAATTTACAGAAGGTGTGCATCTCGGTGGTACTTGCGAACCTTATCGTCAAAGTGAACGGAAAGCGCTGTATGCCCAATATGCCAAGGAATTGGTAGAGAAAGGTGCTGCTTACTATGCTTTTGATACACCGGAAGAGCTGGACGAAATGCGGACCAGACTAGAGGCTTCAGGCGTAAAGTCACCTCAGTATAATTCCATTACCCGGAATACAATGAAAAATTCTTTGTCTCTTCCACAAGAGGAGACTCAAAGAAGATTAGATGCCGGAGATCCTTATGTTTTGCGACTGAAGGTTCCCAGAAAGGAAGAAGTTCGCTTTCATGATGAGGTAAGAGGCTGGGTAGTCATTCATTCCAGTCAGGTGGACGATAAAGTGTTGGTGAAAAGTGATGGGATGCCTACTTATCACATGGCGAATGTTATTGATGATCATACCATGGGGGTGACCCATGTGATCCGGGGCGAGGAATGGTTGTCTTCTACGCCTTTACATGTGTTGTTATACCGTGCTTTTGGTTGGGAAAATACCATGCCTAAGTTTGCACATCTTCCGCTTATTCTGAAACCGGAGGGTACCGGAAAGTTGAGTAAAAGAGATGCAGATAAATTTCCCCAGTTTCCTCTGGAATGGACAGATGCCGAAGGCAAAACCTTTAAAGGCTTCAGGGAGCTGGGGTATCTGCCGGAGGCGTTGATGAACTTTCTTGCGCTGCTCGGATGGAATCCGGGTGGAGATGAAGAGATTATGGACATGAATCGCCTGATTGAGGCGTTTAGTCTGGAAAAAATCGGTAAATCCGGTACCAAATATGATTTAGCTAAAGCGGATTGGTTCAATCAAATTTACCTCCGCAAAAAGGAAGATTCAGATTTGTTGCCTCAGGTCCAACTCGAATTGGAAAAAGCGGGATTAGGCAGGAGAGATGAGGCATTCGTGTTAAAAGTGATTTCCCTCCTAAAAGATCGGGTCACCTTTATCCGGGAGTTTGTGCATCATGGTCGTTACTTTTTTGAAACGCCGGCAACTTTTGATGAGGATATGAAAAAATCCAAGTGGAACGAGCATTGTCCGAATTGGATGCGGGAAATTTCCGGGGTTTGGGAAGGGCTTGAGGATTGGACGCATGCCTCCATGGATGCCGCCTTTAAAGCCTGGGCCGTTCAGGCCGGTATAGGGGCAGGGAAAGTATTGCCGGCATTGAGATTGGCTGTTACCGGCATGTCTTTCGGTCCCTCTACTTTTGATGTGGCTGAACTGATTGGCAAGGCGGAAACGCTAAAACGGCTTCGGTTCGCAGCTGAAAATATATAAACTTTTACGGCCTTCAATTCGTTGTAGGTGTAACCAATAAAACTATGGGAAGAAAAATGAACGCCGGCCACATGCCAAAGGTCAATCAGGAATTGGAAGGATTCCATGTAGGCATAAACCAATTTGGCGAGATTACAACCAGTTATGATATTGACAAACTCAATGTTTTTCTCGACAAAAATGTGGAAGACAAAAAGTTCAGAGAGGTAGAAGACCTGCACAGAAATATTGAATCTTCTGATAATCAAGCGGAAGAGGAAACCTTGTTCTAATCTTGATAACTGTCCTCGCAAAATTGGTTTTGGCTTTGTAGATTTGTCCAAACAAATTTCCCATGCCAGATTTTTCTTCATTTTCAACTTTATCTATTCAGCAGAAAGATTCTATTCTGCACATAACCATCAATCGCCCTGAAGTCCTGAATGCGTTAAACCGTCAGGTCCTCAAAGATCTGGATGGGGTATTTAAATGGCTTTCTTCAGAGGAGAGCATCCGTGGGGTTATTTTGACCGGGTCCGGGCATAAAGCCTTTGCTGCCGGGGCAGATATCTCAGAGATTAATGCCTTGAATGAATCAGAAGCTTTGGTGTTCTCTCAGTTCGGTCAAAGTGTGTTTCAGGCCATAGAAAGTTGTACTCGTCCGGTGATTGCCGCAGTGAATGGATTTGCCTTAGGCGGAGGATGTGAACTTGCAATGGCTTGTCACCTGAGAGTGGCTGCTGAAAATGCGAGGTTCGGACAACCTGAAGTCAATCTGGGATTAATAGCCGGCTATGGAGGGACTCAAAGATTACCTCGCTTGATTGGTCGCACCAAAGCCATGGAATTACTCCTCACCGCAGATATGATGACAGCGACTCAGGCTCTGGAATCCGGTCTCGTGAATTATGTCGTAACCCAAGAGGAATTAATCGAAAAATGCACAGAGATTTTGGTTAAGATATCCGCCAAATCCCCTCTTGCTATTGCCGAGACGATTTATGCCGTGAATGTATCCGGTAGGCCTGAAGGCTATGAAGCAGAAGCCCGTTGCTTCAGTAAAACCGCTGCCTCTTCCGATGGAAAAGAAGGAACTTCTGCCTTTTTGGAAAAAAGAAAGCCTCAGTTCACAGGGAAATAATCCAAGGTCAGCTTCAAGCCCTTTTTGTCTGGCCTAGCATCCAGGCCATCGTATCTACTTGGTCGGCAAAATCTGTAATTTTTGGATATTGAGTCTCCCCCAATTGTACGGGCTGATTTATCCCCACTTTACATTGCAGTTGAGCCGTTGCCAGGGCGATTTTTTCTTCAGCCTCTGTTGGGGAGGAATATTTTACCCACTGAAGCACCCCGGTTTCAACGGGTGAAAGTTCCTGAGATTCACGAATGCAAACCGGCAGACCTGCATCCTGAGAATTGCCTTTCCATATTTCAATCCCTTGTTCCCATTGTACTTTTCTGGCGTAAGGTAGGGACAAGGGTCTTTGTGTACTATAGTTCTTTAGGGCAGAATATAGTTTTTGATGTTCCTGCCAGTTCTCAGGTACAAGGAGATTACTAATGTTTCGGCAACCCATTCCGTTATAGAGCAGAATATCTTTGGCCAACAAATCAAAATCCTGAGATGTTTCTTGTCCTGTGAGAATTGCCACAGAAAAACGGTTGCCTCTCAAAAGTTTGGGGATGTTATGGTATTGGGCATCGAGGTATTGAGCTGTGAGGGAAGATCCGGAGGCAATGAGGCCATCCACATGAGATAGTTCCGAGGTAAAGGTCAGGTGTTTGATATCAGGAAGAATTTCTTGGATAAACGCCGGAATAAGCACTGAATCCAGGTGGGAACATCGCACAAGTACCTGTCCGGGGAATAACAATCCCATCAGGACATCATGAAATCCGGCCCCGGGAATATTTCCGGCAAGGATCATTCCGACACTAGTTGTGTCGGAAATATCACTAAAATCGTATGTCCGATAAAAATTCTTCAGGGTTTCTATCTGCATCCAGGGGGCCAGGGCAAGTAGGGCATGTCGGATATCGTGTTCTGTGAACCACGGATTCAAATCCATTGCCGCTTGCAAAGCACGCTCAGGAGGAGACTCCAGCCATTTACTGCCCTGCGTGGAAAGGATTTCTATCAGACGATTGTGTTCCATTTGATGATTTTGGGTACAAATTTGGGAAAAGGAAATGAACGATTTTTGTAATTGGGTGTTAAAGAGGTAATTTTGCACAAAAATTAGAAAATGGCCATTATCATTACAGACGAGTGTATTAATTGCGGGGCTTGTGAACCGGAGTGTCCGAACAATGCAATTTATGAAGCGGGAGCCCAATGGGCTTTTTCCGATGGTACGACTTTGCAGGGAAATTTCAATTTGATTTCCGGAGAATTGGCAGATGCCGCGGCTAAACATGAGCCGGTTTCAGATGAAGTGTATTATATCGTACCAGATAAATGTACGGAGTGCGTTGGGTTTCATGAAGAGCCTCAATGTGCTGCCGTTTGTCCGGTAGATTGCTGTGTTCCCGATCCCGAACATGTGGAGGACAAAGATACCCTCACCCGCAAAAAAGAAATTATGCACCTTTAAGGAGGTGTTTAACCATGCAAAAGGCCGGATTTTCCGGCCTTTTTTTTGATGTATTTTGTTGGTAGAGGCGATGCATCGCCGGTTTTATGAACCGGATTTTACTTCTCTTAATACCTTCAATTTTTCCATTAAGGCAAGTTTGTCTTTTTTTACCAATTCAATCTTCTTCTGAATGTCTGCGCGCAACGCATCGCCGGCCTTTCCTTTGGAAATAAAGAGAATGTTGGTTTCGTATTGGTCAATTTGAGCGTCCAGGTCTTTGACTTTGTCCCGGAGTTTTCGTTCTTCAAATTTTAGCGGATCATTTTGGGATGCATTGGATGAGGATTTAGAGGCCATATTCTCATAATGCATCCGGGTTTTGATTTGCTGATATTCCGCTTTGCTTTGCCCGAGTTCCTGGAAGAATAGATCGCAAGCAGCCCGGAAGCGATTCCAAATCTTCTCTTTTTCTTTCAGGGCTACCTGCCCGATTGAAGTCCATTCGGTTTGTAAATCCTTTACAGCCTGAATTAGCTCAGGTTTGTTTTCAGCTTTGGCAAAATTTTCTGCCTGTTCACATAGGGCAATTTTTTTATTCAGGTTGTCTTCAAAATCATGGGACAAGGCAGCGAAGTGATGTTCTTTTCTTTCAAAATACGCATCGCAGGCACTGCGGAAACGCTTCCAGATTCTTTGAGAATCCCGGTCAGGCACAGGTCCCACCGATTTCCATTTTTCCTGTAGCGCCTTAATTCTTTCCGTTGCCTTTTTCCATTCATTGCTGTCTTTCAGCTTTTCAGCTTCTTCACAAAGCGCTGTTTTTAGGTTCAGATTCTCTTTTCTTTCCTGATCCAGGGTTTTGAAGAAATTACTTTTTCTTTCGAAGAAGGAATTGATTGCGGTACGATATTGTCCCCAAAGAAGGGTATTGGTTTCCTGAGAGGCCGGTCCAATTTCATTCCAGGCTTTTTGATATTCCAACACTTTTTCCGTGGCTTCTTTCCATTCAGAAGGTTTAGTGGAAGTGTAGGTAGCAAAGGGAGCGATGAGGTTCATAAGCTCCTGCTTTTTTGCCGTGTTTTCTGACTTTAAATGGTCTTGTTGCTCGTAATATTTATTTCTTGCTGCATAGAAATCATCCCCGACCTGACGAAATTGATTCCACAATTCATCTGAAGCATCATCCGGAGCGCCACCGGTCGCTTTCCAAAGTTCCTGAAGCATCTTCATCTCTTCCGTTTTTTCTTTCCAGAATTCCCGGTCATTGACTTCTTCCGTTGGAACCAATTTTTTAGCCTCTTCAATTAACTTGGCTTTTTCTTCCAGTTTATGCAGGCGGTCAATTTGTTTGAGATCATTATATTTACCCCTCAAATCATAGAACGAATCCAGCAATTGACGGAAGGTTTGGAACAGGCGGGTCATGTCTTCCTGTTTTACAAGGCCAATAGCCTTCCATCTTTCCTGAATATTACGGACTTTGTCTATGAGGGTAGGATCTGAAAGCTCCACCAGACTTCTAAGTTCTTCTAAAAGGGCATCTTTCAGTTTGGAATTTGCCTCTTTTTCCAGGTCAGATTGTTTTTCAAATTCCTCTTTACGCTTGTTGAATTTGCCAAAGGCGGTTTGAAATCTGGAGAGTTCTCCCAAGAGTTTTTTATCAGCTTTTTCTTTGCTTTCTCCTTCTAATTTGGAATTCGTATCCTGGGTCGCATGATAAACCGTATCAAAGGCTTTTTTGAGCTGAGATACTCTGGAAATGTTGGTTTTAATGTCCTCCAGTCCAGCCATGTTTTCCATCAGAAAAACCAGTTCCTGCGTTTCGTGTTTTTCCAGGTTTTCAAAATGGGCCTCATTGCTCATGATTTCATTGACGGCAGCCTGCATGGCGGCCTGCAAAGCTTCTTCCTGTTGTAACGCATTAAGTGGTTCCGGCTCCGGGCTGACTTCTGATAGGATTTCCGGCGCGTCCTGCGTCGGTAGGATTTCCTGATTCTGCTCTTCCGGGGATACTGTTTCCTGTGTCATGGTGATGATGTACAAATTTTAAGATGGGGTGACTTCTCCTGCCTTTTCTACCCAGTGGTGAACCGTTTCACGGCTGGGGGGAGTCAGTCCAAATTTGCCTTTCTTGTTTGCTCCGCAAATTTCGTTAAAAAGTTTATTGGGATTGTAGCCTTTAAGGCCTTCCGGGTATTTTAGACCCAGGGATTCTATTACTTTGAGCCACTCGGCCGGGATATTGCTATCTGTATTGGTTTCCTCGGGCGTTGCCGTAATGTTTTTCTCCGGTTTCATCTGGGGGAAAAACAAGACATCCTGAATAGAATGCGAGTTGGTCATAATCATACTTAAGCGATCTATGCCAATGCCAAGTCCCGCAGTAGGGGGCATCCCGTATTCCAAGGCCCTCAGGAAGTCCTCATCTAATACCATTGCCTCCTCATCCCCTCTTTGACCCAATTCCAATTGATCCATAAAGCGTTTTCTCTGATCAATGGGGTCGTTTAATTCACTGAAGGAATTACATAGTTCTTTGCCGTTACAAATGGCTTCGAATCTTTCAACAAAGCCGGGTTTATTCCGGTGGGTTTTCGCCAGCGGGCTCATTTCAACCGGATAGTCCATGATAAAGGTCGGCTGAATCAGATAAGGTTCCACTTTGGCACCAAAGATTTCATCAATGATTTTAGCCTTGCCCATTTCAGCTGTAACTTCCACGCCGGCAGCAAGGGCTGCGGTTCTTAAGGTCTCTTCATCCGAAGCATCTATATTAATACCCGTACTTTCTTTAATGGCCTGGGTCATGGTCAGGCGTTTCCAGGGTCTTTTGAAACTGATGAGGTGATCTCCTACCTGCACTTCCGGTTTGCCATGCAGGGCAATAGCAACCTTCTCAATCATTTCTTCCACCAAGTCCATCATCCAGAGATAGTCCTGGTAAGCTACATATAACTCGATCTGGGTAAATTCAGGATTGTGAAACCTGGACATTCCCTCATTTCTAAAGTCTTTTGAAAACTCATAAACCCCGTCAAATCCCCCAACGATGAGTCTTTTCAGATAGAGTTCATTGGCAATCCTGAGATACAGGGGGATGTCCAGCGTATTGTGGTGTGTTTTAAAAGGTCTTGCAGAGGCCCCGCCGTAAATGGGCTGGAGGATGGGTGTTTCCACTTCCAGGTAGCCTTTTTCATTTAGGTATTGGCGAATGGTATTCACCAGGCGGGTGCGTTGGATAAAAGCTTCTTTGATATGTGGATTTACAATTAAATCCACATAGCGCATTCTGTAGCGTTGTTCCTGATCTGAAAAGGCATCATACACAACGCCATCTTTTTCTTTGGCTACAGGCAGAGGTCTCAAGGCTTTGCTCAGGAGGGTAAATTCCTTCACCCGAATCGAGATTTCTCCCGTCTGGGTTTTGAATACCCCGCCTTTTACGCCTACGATGTCTCCAAGAGAAATTAATTTTTTGAAGAATTCATCGTATAAAAAAGTTGAATCCGGAGGGCAGATTTCTTCCCGATTCAGATAGGCCTGAATTCTTCCCTGGGCATCCTGGATTTCTACAAAAGATGCCTTGCCCATGATTCTTCTGGAAATAATTCTTCCTGCCAGAGAGATCTCGGTAAATGCTTCCGGATTGGATTCAAATCCCTGACGAATCTCTGTGCTGCTGTGCGAGACAGGAAATGCATCTGCAGGATAAGGATTAATGCCATGACGGATTAATTCTTCCAGTTCTCCTCTTCTCACCAATTCCTGGTCGTTCAGGTGTAATTCACTCATATCTTGAAATATATTCCAAAAAGGGAATGCAAAGTTACTGAAAATCCCTGTCCATAAGGTTTCCTGTTTTGTGCCCAAAAAGAAAATAAATCCCTGTCCGGCAAAGGCTTCTCATTTTGGAAACCTTAATTTTTGCGAACTTTGAGGCAATTATATCTCTCATGCATCCTGAAAACAAAATTGAAAGCCTGGCTGCAGCCCTGATGGCAAGTCCTTCTGATTTGGCCTTTGAAGAATTATGGAAAGAAGTATTTCAGCTTCCTCAATGGTATTTTCTGGCCAGAAAAACCCAGCCCACTGTAGAGCCTTTCTTCGCTATGATTGACAGCAAGCCCTGGCTATGTGTATTTACCGATCCCGATAAGTTGTATTCTTTTGCGACCTTACAGGGTATCGTACAATTCCCCGGACAGGAAGTGGATGTCTTCTCTCTCGACAGCGTGAAGGGATTTGCTTACGCCCTTCAGTATTTAAAAACCGATATCCATGGCGTGTGGTTTGATTTGCCTCAAGGCTTCAATATTCCGTTGGTAACCTTTCGGGATATCGGGTTATTCCTGGGCATGAAATATATTGGGACAGATAACATCTATCCGGTCAGCTAAGTAGGATGGCAACAGGTATTTCAGCCTTGGTTATTCAGGAATTCTGTAAGGTTTTAGGGCCTGAGGCGGTTTCAACCTCCTCAGAAATTTTAGAGGCTTACAGTCATGATTATACCGAAGATTTAAGGTTCTTCCCTTTTGTGGTGCTCTTCCCCACTACCACACAAGAAGTATCGGAGGTTATGAAAATTTGTTTCCGGGAGAAGATTCCGGTGACACCTGCAGGTGCCCGAACCGGGCTCAGTGGGGGTTCTCTCCCGGTGAAGGGGGGGGTAGCACTTTCTACTTCCCGTATGAACCAGATTCTGGAGATAGATGAAAGAAACCTTCAGGTTATTACACAGCCCGGAGTGATTACTCAGGTCCTTCAGGATGCGGTGGAGGAGAAGGGCTTATACTATCCCCCGGATCCATCCTCTAAAGGGTCTTGTTTTATCGGGGGAAATGTGGCAGAGTCTGCCGGAGGGCTTCATGCCGTCAAATATGGCCTGACCAGAGATTTTGTATTGGCCCTCGAGGCGGTGTTGATGGATGGTTCCATTATTCGTACCGGTGCCAGAGTGTTGAAAAATTCAACGGGTTACAATTTGACGCAACTGCTGGTTGGGTCAGAAGGTACATTGGCAGTAGTCACTGAAATTGCCCTGAAACTAATTCCCAAACCGCGTTTTTCACTTTTGCTTCAAGTGCCTTTTGATAGTGCCTTTGAGGCCTGTGAAGCAGTTTCAGAAGTGTTTCGGGCGGGGATCACGCCCTCCGCTCTGGAATTTATGGAAAGAGATGCCATAAAGTTTGGTACCGCTTATTTGGGATTACCCGATACCTTGCCGGAATCCGTGCAAGCTGTGTTATTGATAGAGTTGGACGGGCAGCACCAGTCGGTGTTATTTGACGATGCGGAGCAGGTGGCAGCTGTGGTGGAAAAGAGGGGGGCAGGCGAGATTCTGATAGCCACTTCTAAAGAGGAGCAGAATCATTTGTTTCGCGTGCGTCGGTGTTTAGGAGAAGCCGTAAAGGGTACTACCATCTACAAAGAGGAAGATGCAGTGGTACCCAGAGCAGAATTAGCCAGATTGCTATCCAAAGTGAAGGAAACCGGGCAGAAATATGGGTTCCAGTCTGTATGTTATGGGCATGCCGGAGATGGAAATCTGCACATCAATA
This sequence comes from Bacteroidota bacterium, assembly GCA_947459115.1. GTDB lineage: Bacteria > Bacteroidota > Bacteroidia > J057 > RFSG01 > CANHCC01. The sequence goes on from CANHCC010000015.1 coordinate 20,369, forward strand.
TCATCAAAACGCCGGATTTGAGTGCGCATCAATGGGAGACAGACATTCCCTACGCCATCCGGGATATTTTTCAATACACGGTTAGATTGGGAGGGACGCTTTCCGGCGAACACGGCATTGGTTTGGTTCAGAAAAACTACATGGATATTGCGTTTTCGGATAAAGAACTTGAGTTAATGCGTCAGATTAAGCAAGTCTTTGACCCGGCGGGGCTACTCAATCCCGCGAAGATTTTCCCGGATAGGGAATAATAAGTGCGCTGATAATCCGCTTGGTGCAAGCCTCCGCTTGGTGCAAGCCTCCGCTTGGTGCAAGCGTCTGCTTGGTGCAAGCGTCTGCTTGGTGCAAGCCCCCGCTTGGTGCAAGCCTCCAATAAAATAAAATCCTCAACTTCCGGGTGACCATTCAGCCCCGAATCCCTAGGATTCTCTCAAGATATCTCAACCTCATCCATAGATTTTGTATTTTTACATAATTTTCGTGGAGTCATGCTTGATTATCGTGCTGTCATTGGGCTGGAAATACATGCCCAACTATTGACAAAGTCCAAAATATTTTCCAAAGATTCAGCGGCTTACGGCGGTGAACCCAATCATTATATCTCACCGGTTTCTCTGGGACATCCCGGTACGCTGCCTGTTGTCAATCAGGCTTGTGTTGAGCATGCCGTGCTGACCGGTCTTGCGCTAGGGTGTGAGATTACGCGTGAGAATCTATTTGCCCGTAAAAATTATTTTTATGCAGATTTACCTAAGGGTTACCAGGTTTCTCAGGATAAAACCCCTGTTTGTACCGGCGGCGGCATACGCATCCGAAAATCAGATGGGTCTGACAAATGGGTAAGGATTCATCGGATACACATGGAAGAAGATTCCGGCAAAAGTATCCATGACCAGGATCCTTTTCATACCCTGGTAGATTTAAATCGTGCAGGGGTAGGGCTGATTGAGATTGTGTCGGAGGCGGACATTGCAGATGCTGAGGAAGCCATGGCTTATTTGGGCGAGATTCGCAAAATCGTGCGCTACATCGGTATTTGTGATGGCAACATGGAAGAGGGAAGTTTGAGGTGTGATGCCAATATTTCTGTCATGAAGCAGGATGCTAAAGTGTGGGGGACAAAAGTCGAGGTGAAAAACATGAACTCCATCTCCAATGTGGGTCGGGCGATTAATTATGAAATTGCGCGTCAAATAGAACTTTTGGAAAAAGGCGAGGTCATTCGACAGCAGACACGCACCTGGGACGCCTCTAAAGGGGCAACTGTCTCCATGCGTGACAAAGAATCTGCCCATGATTATCGCTATTTTCCTGAGCCGGATTTGCCTTTGCTGGTCATAACTGATACCTATATTGATCGGGTACGCCTGAAGTTGCCCAAACTCCCGCATGAATTGTATGCGGAATATACCCGGGAGATGAAATTACCCGAACAAGATGCCGTTATCCTTACCGAAAATCGGCAGTTTGCTGAATATTTTTCCGCGCTTGTATCCGAAGGAATTGGACCCAAAGCAGCTGCTAATTGGTGTCTTGGAAGTGTGAGGTCCTGGTTGAATGCTCAGGCCTTGAGTATCGAACATTATCCACTCAGTCCTTCGGCACTTTCAAAAATAATTATGCTGGTGGAAGAAGGCAAAGTCAGTAATACCATTGCCCGTGATAAATTATTGCCTCTGGTTTTAGAGTCCCCCAATGCCAATCCGATAGAAATTGCACAACAAGCAGGTTGGATATTGGAGGTAGCAGGCGATGCGCTGGGAGAATTGATTGCTTCTGTACTGGAGAAGTTCCCGCAAAAAGTAGAAGAATTCAGATCCGGAAAAACAGGGCTATTAGGTTTTTTTGTCGGTCAGGTCATGCAGGCTTCTGCCGGTAAATATGATCCTAAAGTGATTAATCAAGAAGTTCAAAAAAAATTATCCGATTCATAAGATGAAAACAATTGTAAAGTGGGTTCTCCTTCTGGCGATTGCCTTGCCAGCTTGTATCTCCGATGCCGGTGGCAAGGGGAAAATCAGAGTATGGGGAGAGTTAAAAGGCGTGCAGAGAGATTCTGTTTACATCTATCGCATTTTAGGCAATGAAATGGTGCCTTTGGCCTCCGCTGCGCATAAAGAAGGTAAATTTGATTTTCAAGTTGAAGTGCCCGGAACAGGCTTGTATTTCCTGGGTCTGGATCCAACCTATGGAACCCTTGTGTTGTTGGGCGAAGAGGAGGAAGTAGAAATTCAGGGCGAGGCCAATATGATCAACAATGCGAAAGTTATTTCGCCTCAAAATCAGGAGGTCAAGCAATTCACCGATCAGGCTTTTATGCGCAACAATCAGATGCAAAACCTGAATCAGCAATTGTATTATGCCAAACAAATGTCTCCGGATAAAGTCGCTTCCCTGGAGGCTGAAATATCTGCCCAAACCAACAACAACTTGTCATGGTTGGATTCTGTCTCCAAAGGAAAAGGTTTTTCGGCCAAGATGGCACCCTTCTTCATGTATCGCCCTTTCACAGGAGAGGTAACAAAGAAATACAAAGACGAAATTGAACATTACAAAGAGGAACATTTAAATTTTTTAAATTTCAATGACCCCTCTATGCCCTACATTCCCTATTTTACGGCTAATGTGTCACAATACTTTGAAGCCCTTGCAGGAAACAGTGTTCCTACGGAGGAGATTGTCAGAAAATATACAGAGCTTTTGGCCAAAATTGACAATAGCAAAAAGGCCAATCTGGAGATTTTCAATATTGCAGCACTCACGGGATTGAGTTCCGGAAATCCCTTGCCTCCGAATCCGGATGCCTTCTTAAAGGTTTTTGAAATATATAGTAAGAACAATCCCCAGGATAGCAGACTGGCTTCCTGGAAACAGAAAACGGACATTCTTTTAGCTGAAAAGAAGAGAGCCTCTGCCTTTAGTGAGGGGGCAGTTGCACCTGACTTCAAATTGCCCACGCCTGAGGGTGGAACCCTTGCGCTTTCAGATTTAAGAGGGAAAATTGTGCTGCTGGATTTCTGGGCTTCCTGGTGTGGTCCTTGTCGTATGGAAAATCCTAATGTGGTGAAAATGTATGCCCAATACAAAGACAAAGGGTTTGAAGTGTTAGGGGTGAGTCTGGATAAAGAAAAGGCCGCCTGGCTGCAGGCCATTCGTCAGGATGGACTGACCTGGAAACATGTTTCCGACTTAAAATACTGGCAATGCGAAGCTGCTCGAATGTATAATGTTACGGGTATTCCCATGACCTTTTTGATTGGGAAAGATGGAACTATTATTGGGAAAAATCTTAGAGGCCCGGCTCTGGAGGCAAAGTTGAAAGAGTTATTTAATTAAAACTTTGTTAATATAGGGCTTACAATTCTGAGATGTGGAACGGGTAGTTTTGTAGGCGTAAAATTAATCTCTTCTTTTCTTCACCTATGACAACACAAAAACAGAAAATTCTGATTGTAGACGATGAAAGGGATATTCTGGAGTTACTGGAATATAATCTGGTGAAAGAAGGGTACGAAGTATTGAAAGCTTCGGATGGAGAAGAAGCTTTGGACCTTGTTAAAAACAATCCGGTAGATTTGATTTTACTGGATATCATGATGCCCAAGCTGGACGGCATTGAGACTTGCAGGCGACTGCGAGAAATGCCCGAAGGAAAAAAGACCTATATTGTTTTCCTCACCGCCCGGGAGGAGGAATATTCTGAAGTTGCCGGGTTTGATGCGGGGGGGGATGATTATATTCCTAAGCCTATTAAGCCCAGAGTTTTGTTGAGTCGTTTAAAGGCCTTATTTCGAAGAGGACAGGAGCATAGTAGCAACCCTGAGCAGCGTTTAAAGATATTGGATCTTGAGATTTTAAGAGATGAATATCTGGTATATAAAAATGCCAAGGCAATCTCTCTTCCCAAAAAGGAATTTGAACTCTTGTTTTTCCTGGCATCTAAGCCGGGTAAGGTTTTTCCCCGGGAAACCTTACTAGAAAAAATATGGGGAACTGATGTCTTGGTCGTGGATAGAACCATAGATGTCCATATTCGAAAACTAAGGGAAAAGCTCGGGGAGGATTACATTCAGACCATTCGGGGCGTAGGGTATAAGTTTGCTTTGACTGCCCCATGAGATATAGGTTTAGGCAGTATCTGCCGGCTTTATCTTTTGCATCCCTCTGGATTCTGACCTGTCTTCTCTCTTTAGGAAGTGTATTTATTGCTTTTTTAAGTGGTATAAGAATTTATGGGCTTCTGATATATTTTGCTTTAGCCGGATTGTTTCTTTGGTGGTTGTTTAGATATTTCTACCACTATCCACTTATAAAATTGAGAAGGGAGTTGCAGCAATTGCATCGGTATAATCCCAGCACAGGGGATGTTGTTCGGGATATTGATGAATCTATACAGGAACTGAAAGCGGTTCACAGGAAAGAAATTGAAAAACTAAAGGAAATCGAGACCTTTCGGCGTGAATTTCTTGGCAATGTGTCGCACGAACTTAAAACGCCCATCTTTGCAATTCAGGGGTTTTTGGAAACCTTGATTGATGGGGCTATGGATGATCCGGAAGTCAATAAAAAGTTTCTGGAAAAGGCTGCAAAGCATGCCAATCGCCTCAACAATCTGGTCAAAGATTTGTTGGTGATTTCTCAATTGGAAACAGGTCAATTGCAGATGAACATGGAAGATTTTCGGATTCACGATTTGGTTCTGGAAGTTTTTGAGGCCCTGGATTATAAATTAACGCGAAAGGGGAGAGCCATTACGCTCAAAATACATCCCAATGAATTTAGTCACTTAAAGGTGCATGCAGATCGGGAAAGAATTCGTCAGGTCTTGATTAATCTGGTGGATAATGCCATAAAGTACGGCGAAAAAAAAGGGGTGGTAACCATTGAGATTCTTCGCCACAATGGAAACAAAGTATTCGTAAGTGTTATCAATGAGGGGGTCGGGATTCCCGCAGAGCATATCCCCAGATTGTTTGAGCGCTTTTATCGCATTGATAAAAGTCGGTCAAGAGAGAAAGGGGGCACTGGCCTTGGTCTGGCAATTGTAAAACATCTTATTGAGGCTCACAAAGAAAAGATTTCGGTGGAAAGTCATTCGGAAAAAGGTTCTATATTTACTTTTTCCTTAGCACTTTCAAATTGACCATTACGCAAGATGCATTGACCATTCAGGGCCTCACTATCCCTTTACGAATTCGTAAAGGAAATAGAAGGCGCGTTTTGATGACTTTTGCCGGTAATGTTCTTCAGGTAGAAACTTATACCGGAAGCTTATCTCCCCTGGAGTTTGACTTTCTCAAGCAAAACACCGACTGGATTTTAAAGCACTACAAAAGGCAGGCTTCCTCATGGAATCAACAGATGCGTTTTGTCCAGCATATTACCAATCAGACCCTGATATTTGGACAGATGGTAAAGGTTGAGTTTGTGCAGGGGGTAAACTATTCTTATCACTTCAAGGAAAATCTCTTAACCATACAAGCGCCTGTGGTAATTGCAGAGGTTAGAAAGAAAAAACTTATTTCTTCGGTTTTGCATAAAATCGCTCATGCTTATCTGACTAAGACGATACAACATTGGAGTCAAAAAACCGGCCTGTTTTTCAAGGATTTAAAGGTTAAAAACCATCGCTCAAAGTGGGGGTCTTGTTCCTCTTTGAAGAATATTAATCTTAACTGGCATTTGGTTATGGTGGATAAATCTTTGGCGGAATATGTGGTGATACATGAATTGATGCATTTAAAGGAAATGAACCATTCTCCTGCTTTTTGGAAAGCAGTGGCTCAGTTTTATCCCGATTATAAAAAGGCTAAAACCCAGCTGGGAGAGATGCAGTGGATTATAGGTATTTACGAATGAAAAAAAATAAGCGACCTTCATTTCAGGATTTGATTTTGTTTGAGGATGACGATTTAATTGTCCTTAACAAGCCATCGGGTATTTCCAGCCTTGCAGATCGGGATGGGGACAAATCCAGTATTCACGAGATGGCTAAATCGTATTGGCCTGATGCTATCTTGTGCCATCGCCTGGATAAATTTACCTCAGGTGTAATGTTGGTAGCAAAATCTGAAGCAGTCTATCGCTATATTACCTTGAAATTTCAAAAACGGGAAGTGCATAAGACTTATCTGACCTTGGTAGAGGGAAGACAGGATTTTCATAATAAACTTGTTGATTTTCGAATCTACAATTCGGGAAATGGTAAGGTAAGATTAGACAACGCCCTGGGAAAACCCGCCACTACCTATTTCAGCACGAAAGAGCAATTTCGCCACTACACCTTACTCGAGTGTCAACCCATTACGGGGCGTATGCATCAGATTCGTTTACATCTATTGAGCATAGGATTGCCGGTAGTGGGAGATCAATTGTACCTTGGGCGGGATATTCTGTTGTCCAACCTTAAAAGGAATTATAAGCCCCCCATTGATCAGGACGAAAGGCCTGTTAATCATGGCTTTTTATTGCATGCCCATGCCATCGAATTTGTGATGCCGGGCAAAGAGGTCCTGTCAAGATTTGAGGCCCCTTTGAATCCGGGTTTTGAGGTGGTGTTGAAGTTGTTGAGAAAGTGGGATGTTTAGAGGGCTGTTCAAGTAATGGCGTTGTTTTGTTAGATTCAGTTTGGTAAGGTCAATGACCGAATACCTCCTCTGTTCATGCACTGTTATGGTGCGTAGCGATTGTTTTTTTTATAGGAACGCTTAAGGCTCGATATCTCCTATGCGCTAGGGAGCAAATCCCCTGTCCAATCTTGAATTTGTGTAACCCTCTCTTGGGCCCCACGCATGAAGCGACCGTACTTTAATGGGATAGGGCAAAAAAATTGGGATATTTCTTACAATTTTACAATTTTCCCCTTGATTTTTCCGGACAAAATGCAAGGGAAAGCGTTAAGCGGGTAAATGTTTTTCTAGGACTAAAATCATGCCCCTGAGCCGGATTTTAGGCTATTGGGGCCTGTTTTTTTTTCGATAATTAGCCGAAATTTTTCGGTTTTTATACAAGAGATTTTGGAAAAATGGCTGAAAATCAATGTGTTTTTTTATTTTTTGTATTATTTTAAATTATTTTAATTTAATTTTGATTTCCGAAAGAGTAAAGTAAAATTCGATACCCCAAGAGATTCACAACAGGTTCATCTTGAGTTATGGAATGATAATTTGTAGTCATGGCACCAAATCAATGCTAAGTAATTGGACTATGTCCCAGTCATTAATTGACAAGATTTTTTCTGTTTGGGCGTTTTCTATGAGCGCCCCAAAATTTCTATTCCCTGTTGGGGGCATAAGGCATACTTTTCAGACTAACGCCCAATCAGGGGCTTGGCCAGCCTTGGAGGCTGTGGGGCCGAGTTTGAAGTTGGATGCTTATCCTTGTGCCTTTGAAGAATCAGCATCAGGCTTTCCATATCTTCCCTCAAATTATTTCGTCGGTTTTCTTAAGGATAGAATTTTCTTTTTAAACATTAAGGATTTAAGATATGTCCTTTCCAACTTAAGGCACAATATATTAAATCCATTTCACCCTGACCTTCCATTGAAGATACAAGACAAATTGTCTAACCCAACCAACCTATGACTTTTGATTTTGCTTACGGTATGCCCAAACATTCCCTCATTGATATGATGCGCAGAAAAATTTCCTATGTCGTATTTTATGTTTTGAGTATATGTGTATGGATGGGGGCGCTTCCTCATGCCTATACCCAAACCCTCCAATCTAATTCCCCTGTGTGTGCCGGTTCGGAGCTAAGGATTACCGCTACCGGAATCAATCGTCCACAGTCCCAATACATCCTACAGGATGGACAGGGCGGGTTATGGACTGCTACATCGGGCATATTTGGGTTTCCTAAGGTCAATTCCAGCTTTGCCAATACTTAC
>CANHCC010000016.1 GCA_947459115.1 Bacteroidota bacterium
CATCACTTTAAAGCAGTTAATACATCCATCCGCATTCAGCAATAACCTTTTAACCAAAATAAATCTCAACCAATTAACTTTCAAAAAATGACTCAACTACAAAAAATTTTAATTGCCTCAGCGCTTTCCCTATGTTCTGCGGTCATGTATGCACAAACAAGTCGTTGTAATTCCATGCATCACCTGCGCCAACATATAGCAAAAGACCCAACACTGGCTAACAGAATGATACAAAATGAAGCTGTTACCCAGGCCTATATACAGAATGCAAAGCACCAAAAGGCCTCTGGCGTCAAGAACATTATTACTATCCCTACTGTAGTACATGTAATTTGGAATGACCCTGTTGAAAATGTATCAGATGACCAGATTTTCTCACAGATGCTGGTATTAAATGAAGACTTCAGATTACTTAATTCTGATAGTCTGGATAGTCAGCACCCATTTTGGTCTAGTACCGTGGATTCTGAAATTGAATTCTGTCTCGCCAGCCAAGACCCTGATGGCAATCCTACCAATGGCATCACACGCACACAAACGAGTGTAGTTGTATGGGACGATAATATTCAGGATGATATCAAGTATTCTGCAAATGGCGGTAAAGATAATTGGGATCCCACCCGTTATTTAAATATTTATGTTGTAAACCTAGGCGGTACAACATTAGGATTTGCACAATTTCCCGATGAGTTGAGTTCTAATCCGAATGGCGATGGCGTTGTAATTCGATACGAAGCATTTGGCACAGAAGGAACCGCGGGTACTGGATCTTTTGGGGCAAATAATTTAGGTCGAACAGGAACACACGAGGTAGGGCATTGGCTAAATCTTCGCCACATTTGGGGAGATACAATTTGCGGAGATGATTTAGTTTCGGATACTGAGCCAGCAGAAGATGCAAACTATAATTGTCCTACCTTTCCCTACAACGATAATAATACTTGCGGATCGGGTCCAGATGGAGAGATGTATATGAATTATATGGACTACACCGACGATAATTGTATGAGTATGTTTACCGCCGGGCAAGCTCTTCGAATGCAAGCAACTTTAAATGGGGCAAGATCTGGCTTACTTACTTCCAATGGATGCCAGGTTCCCAGTAAAAGCAATACACTCAAGTCTTCACCCCAATTTTCCATTTTTCCTAACCCTAGTCAAAGTGGAATGTTCTCTCTTGAATGGGAAAGTTCATCCATCTCTGCTCGAGTTATAGTGGAAGATTTGACTGGTAGGTCAATCGGTAAGGCTCAAGCACTTGAATCAGGTGTTAATGTATTGAATTTATCCTACCTTTCATCAGGTGCCTATCTACTCCGAATTGAATCAGTCCAAGGGTCGAGTTCACACAAAATTTTTATCCAATAAATCCATCTATCGGGCGACAGAATAAACTGTCGCCTGATTACTTTTGTCCCCATGAAAAATTTTTTCCTTTTAATTACCTTCTTTGCGCTTTGTGCTTGTTCGGCATCTAAATCAAAATCCAAAACAGATGGAACATCGAATAATCATCGGAATGAAGAGCAGAAAGATCAATCTACAGATTCGAATTCTCAACAGCTAATACATGCAACCCTAACCGTGTCATTTATCAGCAAAGGATCCGGTATAGATTCTAAAGCCAAAAATGAATTCCTGAATTTCCTTAAACAATATTCAACTAAACAATCAGATACCATAGAATACAAGGAAGTATTCTGGGGACGAGAAGGGGAAGTAGATTATTGTTTATTTCTACATAATCTTTCGCAAAAAAATCAAGAGCGTATTGTCAATGAAATACGCACAAATCTAAAAGGGTCTACCTTGGTTCGTTTTATTGAAAATGCACCTTGTAAAAAACGATAAGTTCATCCTACTTGATGTGGAATGAATTAATTTTCTAAAACCATTTTACCCCTAATTGGAAAAAGATATATCCCGGACTTAAAATCTCCGGGATATTTTTTTAGCATTTTGGTAGAGCTATTCGCCTAATTGGGAAATTGAATGCACCTCACTCAATTAGGCACCCTAATTTCGTCAATGATTCGTGGATCCTTTTTAGCCGGAAGAATAAAAAGATCTATGCATTCATCTCATTTAACCCTTAACATCAAAACGAAAATGAAAAATCTAATTCTCCTTACAATTCTGTCTTGCACACTCGCTTTGTCCACAGGATGTCGCCGTTCCGGTTGCACAGACCCGGATAGTATTAACTACGATGACAAAGCCAAAACCAATGATAATAGTTGCGAATATGAAGGCGATGTGGTATTCTGGTATGGAAAAACTGCTGCCGACCGCAATGTTGCAGATGGTATTACCGCATTAACCTTTTATTTAGATGGTCAGTTAATTGGTTCTACAGCAGGGGATGTTTATTGGACGAGCTCACCCAATTGCGGTTCCTCCGGCACCATCTCTGCAACTAAAAAACTTGGTTTCAGTAAAGAAAAAAGTTACAAATACGAGGTAAAAGATCAAGATGGGAACATCGTATGGAGCAACAATATAACCCTTACAGGTAACAAATGCCAGCCAATCCAACTTCTGTAAGTCTATAATCCTCTGGGATAATCCATCAACCAAAAAGCCTGCGAATCCGGTCGCAGGCTTTTTTTTTTAGGATTTTTATATTTCTACTAAACAATTCCTTCTTTAATTAATTTCATCAGATTGAAACTCGTTTTTTAATACAATAATCCAAACTTCCATAATGCATTTTTTCCTGTCTGCTCTATTTCCAGAATCCTATTCACTACCTCTCGAATGCATTGATGATAAGTCTCTTCCTGCTCATGAAAGAAAGGATCGTACCCATTAGAGAGATATTCTTTGAAATAAGCCAAGGGCCGAACAGAGGCTGGCCATTGCGGATAAATCTCCATGGGACTCTCTACCAAACCCTCAAAGGAGACTCGGGGAATGTGCTCACCGGTTTTAAATTCCAGAAATTCTCTGAAGGATAACCCCTGTATATCATAGGAGACCTCACGACAACTTAAATCTGAACGAGCAGTCAAAATTTCCAACAAGGAAGCTCCGGTAACCACCACCTTCAGCTCCGGGAAATTATCCTAAATATTTTTTAGTTCTATTGCCCAATCCGGATACTAATGTACTTCATCCAGAAATTAATACTTTCCACCCTGGCGGGAAAAAGATTCCGCCCAATCCATCAGCCACAGCCCCAAGAACGAAATAGAATCCACGGACATGTACAACACCCGGTTGAACTGAGTGGACAGATTCTTACGGATGTAATGAAACATCAGGGTGGTTTTGCCAATCCCTCTACCCCCTCGAATCCCAATAAGCCTCGCGTTCAAATTTATTTCTCACATCAAACCCCGTTCAACGCCGGCCGGTAAAATTTAAAGATTCCGAAAAAAATAGGGTAAAACCTTTGAATTGCATTGTCCATTGAACAGAATAAAATAATTATGATCTATGAGCTAAACAATTAAGGCCGTTTTTTATAAAATATAGTAAACAAAAAAGATGGGACAAAGATCGCCTATCGTTTCATTTGAGGCAATTTACCGGTCAAAGCACCCGCTTTATTCATGGTTTTCATCATTTTTTTCATTTCAGTAAACTGCTTGAGTAATTGGTTTACCTGTTGAATGGAAGTACCGCTACCATCAGCGATTCTTTTCCGTCTGGAACCATCAATTAAAAGGGGATTTTTCCTCTCCTTTAAGGTCATAGACAAAATGATCGCTTCGATTTGCTTAAAGGCATTCTCATCAATATCAATATCTTTAACTGCTCTTCCGATGCCTGGAATCATAGAAATTAAATCTTTGATATTTCCCATTTTCTGAATCTGACGCAATTGAGATAAGAAGTCTTCGAAGTCAAACTCATTCTTACGAAGTTTCTTTTGAAGGCGTTCAGACTCTTCTTTATCAAATTGTTTTTGAGCGCGTTCAACGAGGGTTAACACATCCCCCATACCGAGGATACGGGTCGCCATCCTTTCGGGATGAAAGAGATCCAGGGCTTCCATTTTTTCCCCGGTACTAATAAACTTGATCGGTTTCTCTACAACGGAGCGAATTGAGATAGCAGCTCCACCACGGGTATCCCCATCAAGTTTAGTCAGAACAACGCCATTAAAATCCAAACGGTCATTAAACGCTTTGGCAGTATTGACAGCATCCTGACCTGTCATTGCATCTACTACGAAGAGGATTTCATTTGGGTTAACCGCTGCTTTAACGGCAGCGATTTCATTCATCATCTCCTCGTCCACGGCCAAACGACCGGCGGTATCTATAATAACAATATCCCTTCCGGTCTTTTTAGCTTCCGCAATAGCGTTTTTAGCGATGGATACAGGATCCTTGTTACTATCTTCCCGATGAACGGGGACGCCCACCTGTTCACCCAAAACACTTAACTGATCCATGGCCGCAGGACGATACACATCCCCTGCAACGAGCAAAGGATTTTTTCCTTGAGACTTCAGGAGTCTTGCCAATTTTCCGGTAAATGTAGTCTTACCGGACCCTTGCAATCCTGCAATCAATATAATAGTTGGCGCAGAGGTAGAAAAGTTAATGCCCTGATTTTTGCCTCCCATGAGGCGGGTTAACTCCTCATGCATGATTTTAACCATGAGCTCCCCTGGAGACACGGCAATCAATACATCCCGACCTAAAGCCTCAGTACGGACTTTATCCGTAAATTCTTTTGCGACTTTATAATTCACATCTGCCTCGAGTAAGGCACGACGAATTTCTTTTACAGTCTCGGCGACATTGATTTCGCTAATCTTTCCTTCGCCTTTCAGGACTTTAAAGGCTCTCTCAATTCGACCGGTTAAATTCTCAAACATAACTTAAACTTTGGAGTGCAAATTTAGGTAAAAGCAGGGGATTATGTTGGGGTTCGAAGGTGGAAAGCTGGTAAAAAAAAACGGAATGGCATTGCTACCATTCCGCTCTCAATTACGAAAATAATCAAAAACCCGTTGTAAATATAGGCCTAAACTATATCAAATACAAAAAAATCTAAATAAATGCCGTGAAGGGTTATCCAGAGACTTCCGGTAGAGGCCAATTATCAGAATTCAGATTAATACCAACGAAAATAACGAATGCTTAAAGCAAAACACACAAGGGTCCAACTTGTCAGAATAGCAAGTTCCTTCCAATAATGGAATAAAGAAGTGCCATCGTTGAAAATGCCTCTTAGGGCCTCGATAAAATGAGTTAAGGGAAAAAGACCGGTAAACCACTGAGCCCACTCTGGCAGATTAGCTGTTGAAAAGAATACTCCACCCATTGCGATCATAAGGAAGAAAAGAATATTGTTAATCCCAATAGCCAACTCGACGGTATCGGCCAGGGAGGCGATCAAAAAACCCAGAGCCATAAACATGAGGGTTCCCAGCGTGATAACCACAAAAAAGGCTACCCATGACCCGTGCATTTGCACCGGGAAAGCCCAGAAAGAACACACCAGAATAAAAATGACCTGAAGAATTTGAAAAATAAAACGGGAACTAATAAAAGAGGAGATGTAAATACTCTTCCTTACTGGCGTGAGGGCCAATTGTTTAAGATTGCCTTTTTCACGATAGTTAATTAGAAGAAAGCCAATGCCCCAGAGGCAGGCACTCATAATTTGTAAGCCAATCATACCGGGAATCAAAAAGTCCACATAACTACCGCCCTGCATGGGCAAATTACCTTTTTCCTCAAAAGCCTTAACCGGTAATTTTTTAGAGGTTACCAATTGAAGATTAAGATCCTGTATGACTTTTTGAATAAATACTTTCAATACCGGTTGTGTCCCACTCAGGTAGGGGTTCAATTGATAACTAATTTTATCTCCTGAGGTGATTGCATTTTCCGAAAAACCGGCAGGAACAGTCAAAACAGCTGATAGACGACCGGTTCTGAGCAGGGAATCCAATTGCGTCTGACTACCCTCTACGATGGTAAACTGCTCGGGTTCGGACTGAAGTAGTGTAAAGAAGAGCCTTGAAATTGTGGACTGATCCTCATCCACAAGACCGATGAACTGTTTGACGGGTGCATCTCCTCCGAAGTAAAAGCCAAGAGAGAAAATAACAAAAATGGGAAATATAAAGGACCATGCAAGAGACCCCACACTACGGGTATAGAGTCGGAGTTCAGTGAGCATTTGATGCCAAAAAGCTTTCATACTGCAAAGGTAAGGCGAAAGTTTCGGTTGATAACCAAACTACCGAACCAGCACAACCGAACCAGCGTAATCTGAACCACCCGCGGATACCTGATAAAAATAAGTACCTGCGCCACAATCTTGTCCATTAAGGTTTCGACCATCCCACCCCTCAAGTTTATTGAAAGTACTAAAATGCAATACCCCCCAACGATCAAATATTTTCAAAGAAAACAACTCATCCCCCTCATACAGCACAAAAAACAGATCCTGAATACCGTCCCCGTTCGGGGAGAAAACATTGGGAATAAATAATCCCGGTGGAAGAATGACATAAGGCCCTATTTCAATCCTATCTGCGCATTGATGAATATCCTTTACCTCAAGACTTACGAAATAAGTGCCTGGCTTTTTGAATTGATGGGAAAATTTTTCCTGGTAATAAAAATTCCCATCCCCCATATCCCATACCCATTCGGTACCTCCTTTGGAGAGCGATTCAAATCTTAACGCTTGGCTTGGTGCAAACAATTCCACAGGCGCAGGGGGATCAGACAGGGCCTCTGCCTTAATGCCTTCTTGTAAATTTACAGGAACAAGCGCTTCTAAAGTATCGGAACACCCACCAATGCCTGAAACAACCAGACGCACGGGAAATTTACCCGGAGAAGTATAAAAATGCAGTGGGTTGGTTTCATTATTCAAACCGCTCCCATCTCCAAAATCCCAAACATGACTCAACGCATTTGCAGACAGATTCATAAATTGAACCTCCACCTTGTGACAGCCCTTAGGTTGGCTCATACTAAAATCGGCTTTCGGTTCAGGATGAACCTGAATAGAGAATTCGGCTGTATCCGAACAGGCCCCTTCCGAAACAACGACTTGATACAGACGGGAAGAATCGGATGTAACCGTTACACGGCTTCCACCTGACATATTACCGGGCATCCAGGTAAAGGATGGACTTCCCTGACCTCCATTAGCTCTTAGTTCTATGGATTGTCCCGCGCAAAGCACATTTGTATCTGCAGTCAGGGTGGCTAAAATTCCAGGAAGTACCGTAATCAAAATACTATCTTTGGATTTACATAAAGTTGCCCCTGTTCCTGACCAGGTTTCAAGATAATAAAGGGTGGTTGTAAGCGGCATCGCCAGGGGATTCAAAGTATTGGAGGCGTTTAAACCGGCTAAAGGGGTCCATGCAAAACTGACTGGTTGAGTTCCGCCGGAATAACTGCCTTGCAATTCAACTAAGCCATTGCCACTACAAATAGTAGTATCCTGTCCGGCATTGGCTATTGGGCGACTATGCACTATCACCTGAACACTATCCCAAGGCCCGACACAGCCTGCATTGATACCCCTTAGGTAATACCAGGAGGAGATTGTTGGTGAAGCCATCGGAGACAATAATCCTGAGTTGCTCAAACCTGTAACAGGTATCCATTGATATTGCTGAGCCAGGCCCTGCTGGATTAAACCATCCAATTCGACACTGTCACCCTCGCAAATATTTTTCACATTTCCTGCATCTGTCACTGGTAGGGGCGTTACCAAAACATTAACCGTATCAGCCGGACTTTCACACCCATTACTCTGAACGACCAGAAATAGCTGAGTTGAATGGGAAGGTGTACCTTGCACACATTGAAGCTGGGCATTAGACAAGAAACTCCCGGGCGACCAAAACCAACTATAATTAGGTCCTGCCCCGGTAGCCATTCCGCAAAAAGAGACCATATCTCCGTAACAAACCGTTGTATCTGGTCCTGCATCCGCTATGGGCCTTGGTCTTACTTCGACCACAGCAGAGCTTAAGGTATTCAAAGTGGTGGAATCACTTGTACAGCCTGTAACGAGGCTTCTAACCCTCAGGGTAAAAACCGTCGTAGTATCCGGAGTCGCATAGGTGGTCAGGCATGTATCACAGAACACATGGATAGAAGGCAACCATTGAACGGAATATGCTCCGAGAGGATTAAGGACGCTGCCTTGTAAAAAAACGGCGGGACCATCCTTGCAGTACATCAGATCTGGTCCTGCATCTGCTATGGGGAGAGGATGAATAACAACTTTTTGTGGAGACAGATTACTTCTGCAGCCGGCAGAGTCAACAACTTGAAAATAATAGGTTGTAGTTGTATCCGGGCTTGCACCCGGTGTATTTGAAAAGGCATTTGAAAGAGACCCATTATTGGGAAACCAGAGGTAAGAATAGGGCGCTGCTCCCCCCGAGGCCCAGCCATGTAAGGGCACCATTCCCGACCCTGCGCATTTGAAGGTGTCGTTACCGGTATAGGCGACTGGTAAAATAGGCGCTACCAAAACAATGGAACCGGTTTTAGCACAAAGATTTCTATCCTGTACAACAACCGTCCAGGTGCCTGCAGGCATGTCAGTATTCCATGCTTGGGTTGGTTGTCCCCCCCCATTCCATTGATAGGTGTATGGAGAAGAACCTCCGCTCGCAAAGACGGAAGCAATCCCATTATTGGGAGGCACATCACAGGTCAGGTCAATCCCACTCATTTGAATTTGCAATTCTGTAGGCTCCGGCAAGAATCGGGAATGCACAGCAGGGCAACCATTGGCATCGGTAGCAACCACACTCCAGGTTCCCGAGTCAAGCCCTGTGGCTGTGGGGCCGTTTTGGCCATTACTCCAGAAGTAAGTATAGGGCGAAACACCACCGGCGGCCTGAGCTGTAATTTCCCCATCCGGGCTACCAAAGCACAAAGGCATAGTATATTGGGTGATAACTATTATATCCGCAGGCTGCAATACAAAGACCTGAACAGAAGCTTGACAATTACGGTTATCTCGAGCTGTTACTGTATAAGCCCCTGAGGTAAGCCCCGTAGCAGTAGCAGAAAATTGCATAGGCGAAGAATTCCAGGAATAGCTGTAGGGAGGCGTACCACCGGTAGCCAGAGCTATTGCCGAACCATCCGACCTGCCAAAGCAGGACGCGGGGGAAGCCGAACCCGTAATGCTCAATACTGGCGGTTGATTCACCACCGCCTCAATCGTATCTCTGCAAGCATTGGCATCCCTAACCACCACACGCCATGTCCCGGCACTCAACCCTATCGCGGTGGACGAAGTCTGAATCGGCGTGGTATTCCAGGAATAGCTGTATCCGGGAGTCCCGGAACTAACCTGTACGTTCACCTGTCCATCGCTACCTCCGAAACAGGACACATCAAAAGATTGAGTAACGAGCTGCATAGGCTGAACCACAGGAACTGATACAACGATACTCCCTACGCAACCTGCAGAATTTACGACCCTACCTCGATAGGTTCCTGAGCTCAGCCCTGTGGCAGTTTGACTCGTTTGAGGCGGTTGTGTAAACCAGAAATATTGATAAGGTCCATTGCCATTCAATACAGTTAAAGTGGCCGTGCCATTACTGTCGTTAGGGCATGTAACCGCGGTGGCGGTAGCCTGTAACAAAATCGAATCCGGTAATTCAGGCACAACAGCCAGGATGCTGTCAGCACATAAATTCGCATCCGTCACTATCACCTTCCAGGTATTTGCACTCAGGCCGGTGGCGGTAATGGTATTTTGCGCAGGTTGAGTTTGCCAAGCGTAGGTGAAACTACCGGTTCCCCCTGAGGCCTGAACTGTTGCTGAGCCGTTAGAACTCCCTAGACAGGAAGCAGGCAGGGCTGAAAATGCCAATTGAATGTCCGGGGGTTGAGGCAAAACAAAAGACACCGTATCGGTGCAACCCGTTCTGTTGGAAACGACCACCTGATAAGTACCACCGGTTAGCCCTGATGCCGTTTGAGTGGTTTGGACGGGCGATGTGTTCCAGGCAAAAGATATGTTCAATAGATTAGGAGGTGTGATAACCGTTGCCGAACCATTCAATCCACCAAAGCAAGAGGGCTGGGTAAAAGTGACCGAAGAAGCAAGAGAGGGAGGATTGGTCAGGATGACTGTATCTCTTTCCCAACACCCTAGTCCATCTGTTACGGTAACAAAGTAAGAACCTGAAGAAACTCCTGTAGCCATATTGCTCGACTGCACCGGCTGGGTTGACCAGGCGTATTGGTAGGGCCCGGCGGAATTCCCGGGAACGACTGACAGAACCCCGTCAGAGGCGTTATAGCAACTAATGGGTAAATAGGTGGAGGTCAGGGTTAAGCCTGGCGGTCTGACTATCTGGACAATACGCTGAATACTGCAACCATCGAGGTCGGTAATGGTTGCGGTATAATTTCCGGCCCCGAGCCCGGTAGCTGTGGAAGCGGATTGAATAGGCGAAGTATTCCAGGTAATTGTATAGCCGGGATTACCACCGGCAGGAATTACAGATACAGTTGCATTGGTACCATTAGGGCAAGACAAAGGCGTACTCCCTGTAGTTGCAGTCAGAGAAGAATTCAAGCCAACAGAAATAAAGGTATCCTTTCGGCAATTGTTTGCATCGAGTATGGTTACAGTATAACTTCCGGGGGGCAGGCCTGTTGCAGTATTTCCGGACTGAACAGGGCTGGTATTCCAGGTAACCGTGTAAGGCGAGACCGCCCCGAATATATTTTGCACGGTTGCTGTGCCATTGTTGATTCCGCAGTCAGAGGGAGTTGAACTGAAAGTGCCACCAATTCTGTAGGGTTCGGGCAGTACAAAAACCTGAGAATTGACACATCCCCCTGCGTTAACGGTAAGCGTGTAGGTGCCGGGACATAGATTGCTGGCAAGGGGTTGATTACCACCGGAAGGAGACCAGCTGTAGAGAATAGGAGGAGACGCATTGCTTACCGATGCAAATGCAGCACCATTACAAGGCTGACATACCGTAGGAATCGTAGTACTAACAGAAATAACGGGTGCAGGAATAACAATTACTACCACGGACTGACTAACCTGTCCACAACCATTTTGTCCTGTTACGGTATAAGTGGTGGTCGAGGAGGGGGAGGCGGTAACAGAGGCTCCGGTTGTAGAAGACAATCCCGTGGCGGGGGACCAGGTATAATTTGACCCACCGGAAGCGACCAAGTTAGATGAACTGCCTGCACAAATAAGCGGGGGACTTGCAGTCACCGATAGGATATTAGTGGGCAAGCAGGTGACAACTGCTGTTCCAAAGAAGTTTAGGGGAACAGAAGTCACCGCAGAACTATAGTTAGAAAAGCAGACGAGGTATTGTTCTCCACAAAGCACAGAGAGCGGGGGTTCAAAATTTGTGGCATTTGCCCCTATGGGGAGAGGAGCGGCCATTCCCGTAAAGGAATTACAAGGCGAGTTCCAATTGCACCGAATCGGGGCTAAGGTATTATTAAGAATCTGGTTACAGGTAGCAGGACTATATCGCCACATAATCCAGTCAAAACACTGCACAGGGCCAGGGCTACCAAAACTGAACTGAAGCGTTCCGCTTTGAGCAATATTAATCAAGACCCAGGTAGAATTTTGTTCTCCGGCAAGGAGGCATCCCATGTTACCACTTGCTGGATTGGTAGAGGGATTCGATAAAGTTCCTATTCCCAATTCGTTTACTGCCCCGAAACCATTGGGGCTGATTTGAAAATTAAGATTTGTACAAACCGGAACAGCCTGATTGCAGTCACCGGCAGAGACCTGAGCCGGGAGAGCGGGAATTGACAAAATCCATAAAACACCTAAAGCCACTACCCAAATTAACGGATGGCGGATAAAAGACAGGCGAATGATGAATCTTTGAAAAAAATACATAAACACAGTGAATCAAATTTACAAATAATTCAATGAAACACCTGAAGTATTCAGTCAATTGCTAGAATAGGAGACTGATTGGATTGATAAGCGGCTGAATGGAATAATAAACAAAGATATTAATCGAGAACGGCATCTGTTGCCCCTGCCCCACCCTGTTCAATCGGTGGTTCCTGAATCTTTTTTACGCCGGGCATAGATTTCAGAAAATCCCGGGTCATTTTACGTAAAATCCCGTTTCCTTTTCCATGAATGATATGTACAAAAGGCAATCCATTTACCAGAGCATCGTCCATAAACTTCTGAAGTAAAATCAAAGCGGCTTCATGCCTTTGCCCTCGGATATCAAGAATAGTGGTCGCATGCATTTTACCATCAGGATTTACAGAGCGGACAGCGGATTTAATTTCGCGCACTTCAGATTCGGAATGAAGAACCATTAACTCCTCGCGTTTAAGAGATATCCGCATTTCTCCAAAAGCCACAACGAAACGCTCCTGTATTTGGTCTAATACTTCACCGATAGCACCTGTACTTAACCATCTTACTTTATCCCCCGAAACGGGGACAACGCCGGGCGCCTCCTTATAACCCGGGAGTTTGACTTTTTTGTTTTCAGAGGCCAAAATTTCAGCTTCCGGTATCAGGCTTAATAATTCCTTTTGAACAGACTTTGCTACTTTCTTTTCTAATTGTTTTTCCCTTGTTTCGGTTACGATAGATTCAATTTGCCTGGATGCTTCGAGAATCATTTTTCGAGCCTGCTCCCGGGCATCCTGAATAATTTTTCTGGCCTTAATTTTAGAATCCTCTTCGTGATTAATCCATTTTTGTTTGGCGAGTTCAAGCTCCAGGGTTTGGGATTGGAGTTGTTGTTTGAGAGAGAGGATATCTTTTTGTTCACGATTAAGGGAAGCAAGAAGTTCCTCCGTGTCAGCGGAGGCTTTTCCCATAAGGGCCTTTCCTCTTTTGAGAATGGTGCTTGAAATACCGGCTTTTTTTGCTATTTCAAATGCGTAACTACTTCCGGCATGGCCCATTTCAAGACGATAGGAAGGTGAGAAAGAAGAAATATCAAAATACATGGCAGCATTTCGTACTGCAGGGTTTCTTCTTCCCAATTGCTTTAAATCGCTGTAATGGGTTGTTACCACGCCCAGAGCTCCTTTCTCCACAAGTGCTTCAAGGATAGCCACTGCAATTGGCCCTCCGGAACGGGGATCTGTCCCGGAACCAAACTCATCGATTAGGAATAAGGTCAGCTCATGTGCCTTCTCAAGTAGCAGACGCATATGAGCCAGGTGAGCAGTATAAGTACTGAGGTCATTTTCGATAGACTGCCCATCCCCAAGAACAGCAAAAAGGGCTGTTAAAACGGGAAAGGTAGAGGCACTATCCGCAGGGACAGGCAAACCACATTGCACCATCCATTGCAACAAACCCGAAGTTTTCAACGCAACAGATTTTCCTCCGGCATTTGGTCCGGAGATGAGGATGATTCTAGCGTCCCGATTGATTTCCATGTCCAGGGGAATCACTTTTTCGCGACTCTGCAAGGACAAAATTGGATTTCTACCTTGCACAATTTTTAAACAATCCCCGGAGGAATCCAATATAGGAATTTCGGATTTCAGGCGAATGGAAAACTTAGCTCTTGCCTGCAATTCTTCCATCACATTAAGCCAGGTCTCCCAGGCTGTAAGTTCCGGAAGTTTCATTCGAATATCTGAAGTCAGAGCGGAGAGGATTCGGATGATTTCCTGTCTCTCTTTCAGCATCAAAACACTCAGTTCATTGTTTAAGGGCAAAGCCTCTGCTGGTTCAATAAAAATCGTCTGACCGGATTGAGAAACATCTTGCACGAAACCATTGACCCGGCCTTTAAAATCCGAGTTCATTG
The DNA here is from genome assembly GCA_947459115.1 of Bacteroidota bacterium. Taxonomy (GTDB): domain Bacteria; phylum Bacteroidota; class Bacteroidia; order J057; family RFSG01; genus CANHCC01. The sequence goes on from CANHCC010000016.1 coordinate 13,757, forward strand.
GTATTACCAAACGATTGTTACGAATGGAAATTTCCCTTGCATCGGTCCAACCTTGATCTCTGGCAGATTTATGAAGTTTTTCCGTAAGTCTCCTAACCTTTTGCGAGGTATCTAAAATAGCCCTTCTGAGTCGAAGTAATTCAGGACTGGCATCGTCTCGTAAAACTCCCTCCGGAGTAAAATGTTTGAAGAGAAAATCCAGGAATGGAAAGGGCCGGTCAATTTGCGGAATGAGGGCAACCAATTCAGGGAATTCTTCTTTTTTTCGTTCGATGAACAGAAGGAAAACTTTAAGTCCACGAAGCCATAGGATTATTTTAAACAATTCTTCCTGACTAAGCCAGGCATTTTCCGGATGGACTTTTTTTAATATTGTTGAAACGTCTCTAAACGTTGTTTCTCTTGGAAAATCCGCACTGGTCAACAAACGCTGATAGGCCTTTGTCTGATTTAGCTTTTCCCGAATAAAGCCGGGGTCATGGGAAGGTTGCAAATCCAACAACCTTGATTTAACCAAAGGAGTTTCTGCTTCTCTGGAGAGTTCTTTAAGAATTATACCAAACCCAAGTCTTTCAGCGGCATCCTGAGGATAAATCTTCATGGCCGGTTTGGGGTTTCCAGGTTGGGGTTCGCTACAGGAAAAACGCGTTGCTGCATGAGGTCTTCATTCAATTCATCAAGAATACCTGCATACATAGAATCCATAATTTCAGGATGTGTACGATAATATTCAAAATTCTGCATGAAAGTAACCGGAGACAAGTCGTGGGATTTAAAAATCAATTGGTATCTCTGTTCTCTTGCCAGTTTTTTTTCCTGGTAATTCAAGGACAGTGCCTCTACCCCACTTTCAGCAATTAAAATTTCTTTCAATACGGGACGAAAAGACTCAGGGGATAAAATTCCTGAAGGGGTGTCAGGATTACATCCAGCCAATAAAGACAACAAAAGCACATGAACAAATCGGGAAGACTTTGCCATGATTGAAAATAATCCTATTTGTCTTTGAGACATCTTGTTTTTAAATTCTGTCAAGCTGAACGAGGGGAATGATTGATGGCAAAGCTGATTTATATAAAAAGCTATCGTAAGCAACTTCCTTAGAACACAGATTAAGTCTAAAATAATTCCAAAAAATCATCCTGCCTTAGCATCCTAAAGAAAAGCGGATTGAAATGCTGAAAATCGATACAAAAGTACGAAATTTGCTTTTTAAAATTGTGAAAGACCTCCTGCATAAAGTCAGAAAGCTTGACATCAAGATTCGTCGAATCGTGGACAGTTCCTTTGCTGGAGAATATCGGTCTGCCTTTCGTGGACAGGGTTTGGAGTTTGATGAGGTTCGGGCCTATCAATTTGGGGATGATATACGAACGATTGACTGGAATGTTACCGCCAGAAGTGACACTGTATATGTGAAACTTTTCAAAGAGGAGCGAGAACAGGAATTATTCGTCATTTTTGATATAAGCCAATCCTTAAATTTTGGTTTAGAGGGCGAGAACAAAAAAGAGATTGGGACAGAGTTGGCTGCAATCTTTGCCTATTCTGCGATGCGCAACAATGATCGATTTGGGATGCTATTGTCCTCTGAGCAGGTTGAAAAATATTACAAACCCGTTAAAGGAAAGGCACACATTCTTTCCATGATCCGATCCATGTTGGAATTTGAGCCGAGACATAGGAAAACCAATCTCAGGCAGGCTCTGGAGTTTTTTAGAAGTATTCGAAAAAGAAGAGCCGTGATCATTTTGATATCGGATTTCATGGACGAAGGATATGAGGAAAGTGTCAGAAAACTGGCTGTCAAAAATGAAATAATCCTGATACGCCTTCATCACCCCTCTGAGGTATTCCATCACCGCGAGGGGATACTACCCGTAAGGGATAATGAAACCGGCGAGATTCGCTGGCTGAGTGCAGGCGGCAATTTATTTGGCAAAAACAGTCAGTCTTATCTTGAAACTATTCAAAAGAAATTAGAGGATTTAAGCCGTCATAAGCATATTTTCTTTTTGAATATAGATACCTCAAAAGACTATGTGCCGGGTCTTGGAAAATTCTTTAAACAACTGCATGCAGCGCATTCTAAGTAAACTTGTCCTGCTTGGTCTGACCTGTATTATGGTTGTGCAAGCCCAAGTGACGGGCACCCTTACTATCCTCTCTGATACTGTTCCACTGGGTCGTCCTGTTGATGCGGTTTTGGTTGTTAAATCCCCCAAAAATCTTTCTCTTCAATACCCGGACACACTGAAAGATTTCCGACCTTATGAATTTATTCAGCTAAAGCGCGCTTCAACCGAAAAAGGTAACACACGAGTCGATACGCTAGTATACACTTTCCGAACTTTTGAAATCGCTCCTATCCAAATTTTGACCTTATCGGTATTAGCCCTTAATAAAAAAGATACCGTTATAAACCTGGTACTGAAGGATACCATCCATTTCTCCTCCAGATTACCTTTAAATAAAAACGACAGTCTTGAGTTACACTATCATGAGGACTTGATTCCGATTGAAACACCTCCGGACTATATTTCACTAGCGTTATTTATTTGCCTTGTCATTTTAATTATCGGAATCGGGGTTGTATTACTCTACAAACCTGTCAAACGATGGATAATAAAACGTCAGATAATCAAAGAATACAATATTATTATTCAAGATATAGAACAATTAAATCCATCAAATATCGAGGATTACACTTATGGTTTAAGTTCTGCGGTTAAACGCTGGTGTTCAGAGGGGCTTTCATTCAGATTGGATAGCTTAACCACTTCAGAAATCAGAATTCTGGAATCGAATCCACCCGATATTTTGCAAGAGGAACTTGCAATTATCCTTGAGCTTTCTGAAACAGCAGATAGGATTCTATATGCAGGAATTACACCAACCTCTGAGTTACCTGGAATTTACAAGCAGAAAGTCATTCAGGTGATGAAAGGAAAATTAGATAGGAGATTAAAAGCGATCCGATGACAAGTTTTACTTTTGCAGACCCTTGGTTTTTAATTCTCTTACTCCCGCTCTTGGGATGGATAGCCTGGTATATACTGGTTTATCCAACTAAAAGGCTAAGACTCTCATTAAGCTATGACCCTGGAAAACTACATTCTGGAAAACTATCTTTGCAGTTTCTCAGGTGGTTACCAGTTATTTTAAGAGTTTTAACCCTCGTCTGCTGGATACTTGCTCTGGCGAGGCCCCAGTCGGCCGGTGAACTTAGACTACGGGAGGAGGATGGCATAGACATTCTATTATCCCTGGATGTATCGGCATCAATGGAAACGGAGGATTTTCTACCCAACAGATTAGAGGTGGCTAAATCGGTAAGTAAAGAGTTCATTCAGGGTCGTCCTCAGGATCGTTTTGGTTTAATTGTTTTTGCTGAAGATGCCTTTACATATGTGCCCCTAACTATGGATCATGATCTTCTGCAAAACCTCATTTCACAAATTAAACCGGGTATTATGCCCAAACAGGGAACAGCTGTTGGTTCTGCTATTTCAGCGGGTATCAATAGATTTCAAGACTCTGAGGGCATGACAAAAATCATGATCATTCTTACGGACGGAGCAAGTAACAGAGGCAAAATTGACCCTTTAAATGCGGCTAGACTTGCGGCAAATAGGGGCATTCGCGTCTATACAGTTGGTGTAGGTAAAGAATCCTTCACTGTACAGGATCCCACGAGAGGAAACGTAACTCAACAGACAGACTTGGATATTCCTATTCTGCAACAGGTATCAGAAATTACAGGGGCAAGATTCTTTAGAGCAAATTCCCCGGAAGCACTCCAGGATATTTTTGTTTCCATCAATGAGCTTGAAAAAAATGTCTTTGCATCTGAGAATGACAGAAGAATAGAAGACCGTTATCCTTTTTTTATTAAAGCTGGATTTCTCTTAATAACTTTAAGCTTAATTTTTCAGGTTTTATCCTGGTATAATCCATTGGAGGAATAGAATGCCCATCCGGTAAGATTTCCGTTTTTTTATTTAACCTTTTCTTTACATTTGCGCCACAACCTCCTCTTGTATCGGTTTCCCGGAACCGAAAACCGATGTGCTGCGTGAATAGTTGCGGGTACAGCAGATTTGACAAGAAGTCGTTTCTGTCATTTTCCAATCACAAAATCAATTGCTAAGCAATAGAACATTGCTTACGAGAAGTTATTGTTTGAATTATGGTAGAACAGAAATTGTTGTCCCCAGGGGAAACTTATCTTCTAACCAAAGAAATTTTAAGTATCAATGTCTGGTTTCCAAATAACCAGCAAAAATGGGCTATTGAAACAGGAAGGAGAAACTTAGCAATCTTCCTTCTCCCTGTCGGCAGAATTTTGAATTTTACAATTGTGAAGAGTAAAATCCATGTGCTAATTCAATTTCACAATAAAGAGGTGTTAGAGAAGGTTCCCCGGGAATGTAAAGACCAGGTATATGTTCTGACCTCAGATGAACAGGACAAATATGTTGCGGGAGAATTAGCACCAATAGCCAAAGAAGGAAGCAAGACTTATCTTGGGGATAATCTGAATATTGCGCTCAGAAAGCGCTTTGCCAATTTTCTCCAATCCTTTACGATTCAATATAATCAACACTATGGGAGAAAAGATCGTTTATCGGCAAGGTATACGGGTATTTTTCATCTAGAAACAGATGAAGCCATACGCAAAGTCCTGACGGAAGTTCAAAATACACCACTAATTTTTGATGATAAACGGGACCTAGAAAATTGCAATACAAATTGCTATAATATTGAGGACAGAGAAGTTCAAAGAGTAATAAGTTATCAAAAAATAATTGATTTATTTGGCGGTAACCTACGGACTTTTCAGGAGGCAGTTAAGGCAGTGAGAATGCAGCTTAAAGTATTACAATCAGATTACAAATATTTGAGAAAAATAGCACCAGGAAATTATTTAAGGACAGGATAATTTCAGAAAAATCCTGGTAATAATTAGCGTATTTATTTGTGTATTGGGCTTAATCTAACAATAGGTAATGGAAGAATTATGCCTAAAGATTAAAATACGACTGGATTACATGATTAAATATTAATATTTAAGAGAGAAATTGTAAAAAAATGCTGCATTTAGCTTGAGAATTTAGACTGGATTGGGTTGAAAAGAACTAAAAAAGGTAAATTCAAAATCCGGCCTATCAACAAGGGTACATTATGGGACGTTTGAGTAAAAGTAAAATTCAAAATAAAACTAAACTTACGCAACCAGTCATTTAACAAAATAAAATCGAGTAAAAATCCTTAGCCCTTAACCACCCGCTAATCCCATCCCTCAATGCCCCCCTAAACATCCAAAAATCAAACCCATTCACCACCCAAAATCACTCACGACCGGAAAATGATCACTCTCTAACATTCGTGGAACATCATGGCCTAATACCTTAAAACCCCTATCGTAAAAAACATAATCAATCCTTAACAATGGAAAATTACTCCTGAAACTAAACCCTAACCCACGACCCTTTTGCCTGTAAGAGTCCTCCAGACCCTCTCCTAATCTTCGAACGATATAACTATAAGGTGTAGCGTTCATGTCACCACATAAAATCACAGGATAATCGCTTGCATTCATATGTGCCTTCAATTCCTCACACATCGGCACTTGTTTCCTCCATGATAGTCGCATCTTACTTATGACATCTAAAATATCATCCTGTTCTGATACAACACTTTTTCCACCAGCCTCATAGATTTCTTTTAAATGCTTTTGAATCCGCATTGAGGTTAAGTGCGTGTTATAAACGCGAATCCGCTTTTTATCTAATTGGATATCTGTGTATAAACAGCCATTGGTTCCGAGTTCCCGAACAGAAAATCTCAGACGCTGGGAACCACGAATCGGATACTTACTGAAAGTTATCAACCCATAATTCTCCTGAACCGGATAAAATGCATAATACTTTAATTGAGTTCGAGAGGTAATTTTCCGAATGGCATCCATGCCGGGCTGTGAATAAAATTCCTGAATGCACAGGATATCCGGGTCTAACTTAATCAATTTACCAATGAGACTTTCCGCAATCTTCTTCTGATAGGAAAACACTCCAACATTGCAGGAAATAATCCTATATCTTGGATGAGTCTTCTCATCCGGATAATTCCATTGAATCGTATCTGACAGGAGACCAAAGCCACTACAAATCAAAAAAACATTCACTGCTGTGCCGGCAAAAGAAATTGGCAACCATAGAAGCGCGTAAAGTAAATGACCCAGCATCAGGTAAGTTGTACCTGTTCCAATAAGTGAGAAAAACCACCAGTCGTCGGGAGGCAACCAGGGGGCACAATAGGCAATTAATAGGAACAATGATGAAACAACATTCACCAAAATCAACAGGCGACGAAAGAATGCGCTCATAAATCCTGACGACTTGCCTGTTCCAATCGCTCTTTCTCCAATCGGGATAATGATGCATATCCTCGCTTGGATACCTTGTCCAGTAGGCCGTCCAATTCTTCCTCGCTAACTTTTCCCTTCTTGGGGGGAGATACCGAATGCCTTTTCGGATTGCGCCATTGAAGCATTTTCTCCCAGTCTTTACCTTGGCGAAACTGAATGGCATAAAAAAAACCAAAGGCAGCACCACCCGCATGGGCCAAGGTCTGGAGGGAGGGAGGGCCAAGGGTAACTAATGACAAAAGAACTAATATTAGGGCAACCCATTTTAAGCGAACCCGACCAAAAAGAAACAGCTGCAATTCCAGTTCTGGTGTTAATCCACCACAGGCGGCTATTAAGGCAAGCATTGAGGGACCAGGACCATAGGCAATGCCCGAGGTGTAAGTTAACAGTGAAGTTATGCCAGATACCAGTAAAATGAAAAGATAGCTGCCCAGCCCACCAACAATCCACAGAAACCAAAGTGTTGAATCCTTGCGAAAGGTGAGAAGCAAGTTTCCAAACTGAAATAAAATAACCAGGCGAAAAATAAATCCAATTATGTTGTCGGTATCCAGTAGAAAAATTGCGGTAAAAAGTGTCCACGGACGAAATAGAAAATCCTCGATAGACAATGGGAGGGCAAGCCAATCAAAAACAAAAATGAGCCCGGATGAAAACCCAACTAACGGTAGCAACCAGGATAAAATCCAATAAGAAACAAAAAGCCCCCCATACAAGAAAATAAGCCTTGCCGGCGCAGAATTTACCTCGAAAGTCGGAAAGGTGGACATATCAAAACATCGAACGAAGTTTGAAAAAACCAAAATACACCAACGCAGCAATCATACCTGCCAGATGACCAAAATGAGAGATAGAGCCTCCCATACCGGTGATAACTAACCCAAGCGAGACGACCCCAATGCCTATGGCTACCCATCTTGCCTCGATCGGTGGCAAAAAGAAAATACTCAGACCCTCACGCGGAAAAAACACAGCAAAGGCAACAATGACGCCAAATATCGCACCCGAAGCCCCTAGCACGGGAGAAGGAGAAGGATCAAATAAGGTGATCAAAATCCCACCTAATACCCCACAGAATAAATAAAACTCTAAAAAACGCTTAGAACCAAGAACATATTCTACCCCAGAACCCAAACTAATCAAAGCCATCATATTAAATACAATATGAAATATTTCCGTATGACTGAAGAAATGCGTTACAATCTGCACCGGACGAAAGGAATGAACCTCGTCTCCAAATGGGGGCCTGTTCAAAATTAAATCCGACTTATACAAAACAAAGTTCGTCAAAACAGGCGCCATGTGGGAATGGCTTGCCCAAAACAAAAACAAAAAAACAATACCGTTGAGGATAACCAGATTCTTCACAACGGGTGGAAGGTTTTCAAACATACCTTATTTTTTATGTAAAACTAAAATTATTCAACGGGAATAACCCAATCCATCAAGAATAGGTTTAATAACCACTCTATTTACGCCCCAAAAAACGTTTTTCCATCTCCTCCCGACTTAAGATCCAACAGATAGGCTTTCCATCCGGCGTAAAATTCGGATTTTCACATAACTTCCAACTTTGATACAGAGCCCTGCCGGATGTTTCATTCAAAACAAAATCTTTGGGCAAACGACTCTGAAGGGCAATACTCCTCGCTAGTTTCTCCTGAACAGCCTGTTCCGCTTCTCCCCTGTCCCCGGATTCATTCAAAAAAGTATCGATAATTTCCCGGGCGTCCTGCCCTCTCAACTCCGGAGGCATCCCGGATAATAAAAAAGTATTGCGGCCAAATTCCTGCAAATCAAATCCGGCATTTCGAAGCATTCCCTCCCGCTCTCGCAATATTTCGGTTTCTCCCGGTTGAAAAACCAGGGTCTGAGGATACAATAATTGCTGAGAAGTACCACTTAAACCAGCGGAACGCTTCAAAAACTGCTCGTATAAAATTCTTTGACGCGCCGCATGCACCTCTATCCACAAAACACGATCTACCTCAGGAATACCAATATAATCCGGCCTCCATACCCATATCTCCTGAGAGGAGACAAAAGAGGAATCAATAGATTGCTCGATAGATTTGGATTCGCCGGTCTCCTGTCCTGCAAACAAATTTCGATCGGGAGAAACAGGTATGTTTGTCCCACTTCCCCTGCCTATCACCTGCTCACCAAACAATGCCTGCCAATCTCCTGCCTTTAACTTACTACCTTGGTGCCTGGTAAAATCTGCTATTGTCGTTTCTTTAGTTTGGTTTCCATCCTCCGGACCAGGTCCGGAAAACATCAGGGAACTTTGTCCGGGGTTCAAATGATACATACCCAATGCTTTCCGCACACCGGATCTCAGAATCTGGTAAACCGCATTTTGATCATCAAATTTAATTTCTGTCTTGGTGGGATGAATATTGATGTCAATGTGTTTGGGGTCTATCTTCAAATACAATGCATACAAAGGAAAATCATCTTTCCCCAAAGCGCCTGAATAGGCATCCATAATGGCATGATGCAAATAACCGTCTTTTACAAACCGGTCATTCACGAACAAAAACTGATCTCCCCTCACTTTCCGGGCGGACTCAGGCTTACTGATAAACCCAGTGATCGTCAGATACGCCGAATGCTCTTCCACCTTAAGGCATTCATCCTCGGCCTCATTTCCAAATACCTGAAGGCAACGCCCCAATAAATCTGTCGAAGGCATATCGTATATCAAGGCCTCCTGATGCTCCATACGAAACTGAATTTCCGGATGAGCCAATACCACACGCAAAAACTCCTGGATGACCTGACGCGCTTCTGTCGAGTTGCTCTTCAAAAAATTCCGACGCGCAGGTACATTATAAAACAAATTACGAATCGCCACGCTTGTGCCTTCGGGACAGGCATCCGGACGATGAACTTTGACCTCAGAGCCTGATATTTCAATCTCAGTGCCCAAATCATCCGATTTTCGCTTGGTCCTCAATTGAACTTGAGCAATAGCCGCTATACTCGCCATTGCCTCCCCTCGAAAACCCTTGGTACGAATCCGAAACAAATCTTCTACATGACTGATTTTGGAAGTCGCATGTCTTTCAAAACACATACGCGCATCCTGAAAACTCATCCCAGAACCATTATCCGTCACCCGAATTAATGTCTTACCCCCATCCCGTATTTCCAGGAAAATAGAGGTAGCACCGGAGTCCACAGAATTTTCCAGCAACTCCTTCACTGCTGAGGCCGGCCTTTGCACAACCTCACCCGCTGCAATCTGATTCGCCAGGCTATCCGGCAAAAGCTTAATGATATCTGACATACCTTTCCTGTTTGATTCAGGCCCTCAACGCAGCCTACCGCATGACCCAATTATTCAACAATCCTAAAAGTACCACTCCTCTACCTAACCTTAATACACAACCTGTGGATTATTTCAGAATTATCAGAGTATTTATTAGTCTAAAGGAATGAATATTTGCTTCAAGTGCTCCGCTTGCTCTGGTTGCATTTTTCCAGATAATACCAGGCGAACCTCCCGACGCCTTTGAGCAGAGTCATATAATTTCTTTTCTTCCTCGGTTTCCGGCTCTATCTGGTAAACAGGTATAGGGGTCCCTTTCTGATCTACTGCCACAAATGTATAATAGGCGGTATTGCACTTACGCTTCTCTCCTGTTTGCAGATTCTCTGCCGTAACATCGACTCGTACTTCCATAGAGGAGGTAAAGGCACGGGTAACTTTTGCCTCCATTAAGACAACCTCTCCTAATGCCACAGGACTCCGAAAATCTACAAAATCAACAGAAGCTGTTACTACCACCCGGTTAGAATGACGAGAGGCCGCGATAGCCGTGACGATATCCATCCAATGTAACAATCTGCCGCCCATTAAGTTACCTAGTGTATTGGTGTCATTGGGCAAAACAATTTCAGTCATGCTGGAGTAAGATTCAGAAGGTTTCCGGGCTTTCATAGAGGTTGTAATTAAATTGGAATTTTGTGCAAATTAACGAAGGGTTCAGGATTGAGGTTCAAATTATCTTAAATTTACCTGATAAATACACTTCTTTCTATGAATAAACAGCTGCTATTCTCTCTGATTCTCTGCTTGCTTTTCTCAATCCTATCCCAAAATTCTTTCGCACAAGGGCCCTCTGTAGTTATCACCTCACCCGTTGCCCCTGCCACCACAATCTTCGATAGCATTCCCTACACCATTACTTTTTCCAAAAATGTAACTGGCTTTATTGGGTCCGATATCCAATTGATTAACGGCACACTAAAGCATTTGACGCCTTCGTTCGGTCCTGCCTCGGTTTATCTTGCTTATGTCGAGCCCGCTGATTGTGGTCCTGTAGAAATTAAAATCTTCGCGGGTGCCGCCCAGGATTCCCTCGGGCAACAAAGTACGGCCGCAGTTCCACTCACCCTGAGATTTGACACCTGCCGTCCTAAAATAACTTTTACCCCTGTTAATGGGAATCCCACAGGGGCAAACCCTGTGCCTTTGCACATTGAATTCAGCGAGCCGGTAACAGGATTCACCGCCACTGATATTAAAATTGATAGCGGCAGCATTTCCGGAGGTCTCACCTCCTGGATGAGTTTGGATTCACTTTTTACAACCGCTATTACACCCACAGGAACCTCAACCATCAAGGTTATGGTCGTTTCCATCGATTCAGGTGCAGTAAGAGACCCGGCTAATCAAACCAATGATTCAACGACAATCGTTCTAACTTATAATCCTCAGTTTGCCAGTATCACTTCCTATCAGGACCATCCTGATTTGAATGTGTACCCTTCTCCGGGAGATGGAAACCTAACCATTCACTTCCCGATTGCTACCCTACAGTCCTGGAAAGTACTAAACCTGAGTGGGCAAGAAATGCTCAAGGGCGAAATCACAACGCAAAACAAAATTGAGGCATCCTCTCTCCCCAATGGGACTTGGCTTCTAATGCTGGAAGGAGAAAACACATACTTAGTAAAGAAATTTACAATTCAGCACTAATCCCCATGCAGGCCTATCTGGACCTACTTAGACACATCCGTCACCATGGCACACGGAAAAACGACAGAACCGGTACCGGTACGCTTTCTATTTTTGGATGGCAATCCCGATATGACCTTTCAGAGGGATTTCCATTGGTTACAACCAAGAAAATTCATATCAAATCCGTTATCCACGAATTATTGTGGTTTTTACAAGGATCCGGAAACATCGGGTATCTCAAAGAAAATGGAGTTAGTATTTGGGATGAGTGGGCCGATGAAGATGGAAACCTTGGACCGGTTTATGGCGTGCAATGGCGGCATTGGAAAGGAAACGACCAAAAAGAAACCGACCAAATCGACTGGGTTGTCAAAGAAATTCAAAGAAACCCGGATTCTCGCAGGCTAATTGTGTCCGCATGGAATCCTTCAGAGATTCGTCAAATGGCCTTGCCGCCCTGCCATACGATGTTTCAATTCAGTGTGGAAGACGGGAAACTCTCCTGCCAATTATATCAGAGAAGCGGAGATGTGTTTCTAGGCGTTCCCTTTAATATTGCCTCCTATGCCCTGCTTACCTGCATGATTGCCCAGGTCTGCGACCTCAAACCCGGATACTTCATCCATACTTTGGGCGATGCACATCTCTACCTCAACCATCTTAATCAGGCCGATGAGCAATTGAGCAGGGACCCAAGACCCCTACCCCAATTAATTTTGAATCCCCAGGTGCGAGACCTGTTCAAATTTCGGTATGAAGATATCCGAATTGAAAATTACAACCCCTGCCCAGCCATTAAAGCCCCTGTTGCCATCTGATGATTGCACTGATCGTTGCCGTAGCCGACAATAGCGTTATCGGACAGAACAACCAACTTCCTTGGCATCTGCCGGCTGATCTTGCCTTTTTCAAAAAGGTAACTAAAGGACATACTGTCATCATGGGAAGAAAGACAGCTGAATCTATCGGAAAACCTCTACCCGGACGAAGAAACATTGTTATTTCTTCTCAAATAAATCTGAATCTACCATCAGGTTTTGAATACGCACCTAACCTTGAAGAAGCCCTTAAACAAGTGACGCCTCAGGAAGTCACTTTCCTTATCGGAGGGTCACGGATTTTTGACGAGGCACTTTCTAGAAATTTACCGGATCGATTATATATCACCAGAGTCAGGAGTACCCCAAAAGGAGATGTATTTTTGCCAGACTTTGATTTGTCCCAATGGAAAAAAGTAATGCAAGTTGAGCGCCCTTCCGATGAACGGAATCCGGCTAATTTGTGTTTTGAAGCATGGGATAAACCGAAAGGCTTACCTTTGCCTCCCCCGGTCCATCCTGACCTTTAATTCTTACATGCAGGAAAGAAAAAAAATAGCCATCGTCCTCCAAAATCTGGGAGGCCCCAGAACGCTTCAGGCAGTAGAGCCGTTTCTCTTCAATCTCTTCATGGATGAAGACATTATTAAACTCCCCTTTAAAGGTAAATCCCGATGGTTTCTCTCCAGATTGATTTCTTCCCTTCGTTCTATCCCGGTTCGTAAAAAATACGCAGAAATTGGCGGAGGTTCCCCCCTTAACTGCTGGACAATACTTCAGGCCTGCCTTCTGCAAAAATGGCTTCAGGAACACCATCCAGATCATGACTTTAAGGTAGAAATCGCTATGCGGTACTGGCATCCTATGACGGAACAAGTCCTACGGAAAATGCTTCCCGAAAAATACGATGAAGTCATCCTGCTTCCCTTATACCCTCAATTCTCCTTTACTACCTCGGGTTCCGGGTTCAGAGAATGGGAAAGGCAAATCCAACAATTGGAATCTAAGCCTTCCTGGAAAACGCATCTTATTAAAAGTTACCATCTGAATCCCTCTTACCTTGAGGTACTTAACCTCAGAATTCTGGAAGGATTGAGCCGTTTTCCTGAATCGGTAAGAGATCAGGTTCACATCGTTTTTAGTGCGCATGGGACGCCTGTTTCTGAAAGAGAAGCCGGAGACCCATATTCGTTTCAAATCAAAGAAACTGTCGAAGCAGTCATGAAACGACATCCGGGTCATCACACCTGGTGGCAAATGTATCAAAGTAAGGTCGGTCCGGCAAAATGGCTTGAACCTAATGCAGATACCTTTATCCCTCTGCTTCAATCTTATGGTGTAGAATACCTCCTGGTTGTACCCGTCGCTTTTGTATCGGACCATATTGAAACTGTGCATGAAATAGGAATTGAATTTGCTGAACTCGCCCATGAATGCGGCTTAAAGCAATTTGAATTTACCTCCGGCATAAACGATGACCCCTTATTTATCAATGCACTCGGAACAGAGGTATTAAAAATCACTCGAGCCTCTGAAGGTCCGAACTAAATTCAATATCTCCTCTCCCAAAAGCTTTAATTAAAGTCCCTGGTATTATTAATTGCCCGCAGTGGGACTTAGG
>CANHCC010000017.1 GCA_947459115.1 Bacteroidota bacterium
AAAAATTCATGGATTTGCCGTCAAAATAAAAAAGTTAAGGTGACCCTTACGAATCACCCCAACCCTTGCTCTTGTGTATTATAAAAATCACTATATCAAATATACGCAACCTCCTCAATTAGGGTTGGCTGTTCGTTTGAATGGTTACTAATAGAAATCGAATGGTTATTAGGCGCAACTGAACAGTTTCTTGTTAATTTTCCGGGGATTGTTCCTCTTCCTGAATTTCAGTTTCTTCTATTTCTTCTTCTGAATTTTGAACGGGAGGCATCAGCCAGAAATTGTTGTATCCTTCTCCAATAACAATACTGATTTGCTTGAATTGTACCATCTCCAAAACGGAGAGAAAACAAAAAATGGCGTACAATCGGTCTTTCTTTTCCAAAATAAGAGCGACAAAATCCGTTCGGCCATGGACTCGAATGCGCGTGGCAATTTCATCCTTTACCTCTTCCATTTTATAGGGGAGGGGCTGGATAACATGTTTAGGTTTTTCTAATTCAGACTGATGCCTTTCCAGGACTTTTTTAAATGTCTTCAGGATGGTAAATAAATCCAGCCCAAATAGCTCTTGTTCCGGGGATGTTTCCTGCTTGAATAATTCCTGCTCATCTCGTGTAAAGCCCCTGACAGCCATATCCTGCCGATCTGATTCCAGATTCTGAATTTGATCCAACACCATTTTATAGCGTTTGTATTCAAGCAGGCGTTCAACCAATTCAGTTCTGGGATCCACGATGTCTCCATCCTCGTTCCGATCCGGGCGAGGTAATAACATCCTGGCTTTAATATGCATAAGTGTAGAGGCTGTCAGAATGAAATCAGATGCCAACTCAATATTGAGCTTTTCCATCTGATGGATATATTCCAGAAAGTCTGTGGTGATTTTGTAGATAGGGATATCATAAATATCCAGTTCATCCCGCTCAATAAAAAAGAGGAGTAAATCAAACGGCCCTTCGAATTGGGGCAATTGAATCTGATAACCTTCTGGCGTAGCGCTCACAATGCAAAGTTAAGGATTTATAAGGCGAGAGCATACTTCCCAATCTGGTATTTACAATGCCAGCTCGAGGGAAGGGTCCCAAAAATATTCTTTAAAATTCTGAATTTGATAATCTACCACTGGAATTCCTTCCCTTTCAAGCAGAACTTCCATGGGCGTCTGAGTGAAAAAATGCCGACCGGATAAAAGTCCGTTTCGGTTAACCACTCTATGTGCCGGTACCTCGAGATTCCCTTTGTGGGAATGGTTCATCGCCCAGCCCACCATCCGTGCACTTCTTCCGGAGCCCAGGAATTTTCCGATGGCACCATAACTACTGACACGACCATAAGGGATAAGTCTGACAACTTCATAAACTCTTTCAAAAAAGTCCTGTTGAATCAAATCATCCTTCATAGCAATACTCCCTAAAATGACCCTGCCAAAACAGGTTAAGAATTAATGTCGGAAAGTTCTTCTTAAATCAATCATTTCCAGTGCAGCTACAGCGGCTTCTTGGCCTTTGTTGCCATATTTTCCCCCTGCCCGGTCAAGCGCCTGCTGTTGGGTATTGGGCGTTAGTACGCCAAAAATGACCGGCTTTTGATAATCCAGCCCTAAGCGCAGGATGCCTTGGGCTGCAGCATCACAAATAAAATCAAAGTGTCGGGTTTCTCCCTGAATGACACATCCCAGGCAAAGCACAGCATCCACTTGCTCATGTTCTAAAAACCAGGAAGCAGCTAAGGCCAGTTCGTAGGTTCCGGGAACTTCCTTTTCTAGAATGTTATCCGCTAAAACCCCTGCTGCCAGAAGTGTATCTTTGGCAGCCTTGGCTAAAGCAAATGTTACTTCAGAATTCCACTTGCTGACAACAATAGCAATTTTATCTTTTTGGTGAGACTCGCCCGCACCATATAAAATTCCGGAAAGGTCGTGACCCGTCATGGGTTCGATTTATAGTTCCTCGTCAGGTGCGAGGTAGGCGATATATTTATTTACCTGCTGACCTTCCTGACTGTTTGGATATTCTTCTTTAATCCTTTTAAAAACACTGAGTGCAGCACTCTTGTCTTCAGCCTGGAGATAACAACGGGCTGCCTGCTGCAGGAAGAAAGGCGTGGTATATTCGTTTTTGCGCAAGGCGGAAGCTTTTTCATAAAGGGCAGCAGCCCCACTCATGTCTCCCTGATCTTCAGTTATGGAGGCCATGGCAGAATAAGCAGCAGCGGCGATGAAGTTTTCTTCTTTTTTTACTGCATCGAAAAAATTTAAGGCTTCGGCTGCATTACCCTGGCGTAAATAAATGGCGCCGATGTAAAAGTTGCAAAGATTTCCGGCCCGGGTGCCACTGTACTCATTTGCCAGATCTAACAAGCCTGGATTATTGCCATCCCCATTTAATGCAAGATTCAAAGAGTCATTCTCGTAGTAACGAACAGCCATGAACATGGCATTGCCCGCTGCATCTTCCTTCTCAGGGGAAGACCCGGAGAAAAAAGCGAAATACAAAATGGCGACCAGTAAAACTCCTCCTGCGATGAGAATATTGTTCTTGTGCTGTTGCACAATGCCCATAATGCCGGCATTTTCAGAACCTTCCTCTACGACATCAGCTGATGCTTCAGCCTCACTCTCCAGTTGTTCTTCTGAATCCAGGATTTCGTTTTCTTCCGGTAATTGATTTTCTTTTGACATAATAGAATTCTAAGTCCGTTTTTTCAACAGAGGTACAAAACAAATAAATGTAAGGCGAAAATAAAAATTTCCTTTGCCTGAGTTTGAGAAAGATATCCCCGAAAACCAATTAATATTGGTCAGCAATCCTCTTTGAAAAAATACTATACAAATCTGCCCACTCCGGAAAGTGGGTTTGAAGCAAGTGTAGGTGCTTTTCAAGGGTGGCTTCGTCATGCCGGCGGGCGGGGCCTGTTTGTGCTTTTTCAGGTGGTAAAATGCGAAGTTTTGCCAATGTTTCTTCCAGAATGGGTTGATAAATCTCT
Source organism: Bacteroidota bacterium (assembly GCA_947459115.1). Lineage (GTDB taxonomy): Bacteria > Bacteroidota > Bacteroidia > J057 > RFSG01 > CANHCC01. Next base: position 2,989 of record CANHCC010000017.1, read on the forward strand.
CCTTGTTGCCCGGCTTTTTCTGCGAAACGGTAAGCGATAAAGGCTAAAAAGTTGTTGAAATTATTGGCAAATACAGCACCTGTATGAAGAATGGCTCTGTTTTCAGAATCCAAAGACAGGGCTTTTTTCGATAAAGCCTGTGCCAGATGTTTTACCTGTTTTTCTACCTCCTCTGTGGCGGCTTCCCAAAATAAGGGCACATTTTCAAGGGATACTTCTCTCCCCGGTGTAAAGGTCTGCAAAGGATATAGTACACCAATATCTGATTTTACCGAACGGAGTATGGAAAGATTGGCGGAACCGGAACAATGCAGGAGACATGTGACCTGGTTCCCTTCACACACTTTATGTGCCGTTTCTACTATTCTGGTATCTGGAACAGCCAAAATCAGCAGGTCAGCCTTCAGGTTTTTTTCTGCGTAAGAAATGACTTTTTGGTCAGGTAGTTCGAGTTTTTGAGCGGCTTTTTCAGGATCTCGAGATAATACGGCCTCCACTTCAAAATCCTTTTTTCGGAGCGCTCGAATCAAACTATAGGTCAGACCACCGGCTCCGGCAATCAGTATAACGGGTTTTTTAACAGAATCGTCCAATGTCTAGCGGGATATATAGTCCTGGATTTGAATTCCCAGAAATTCAGCAGCAGTACCAGCAAGTAGTTGTTGTTTGGTTTCAAGGGACATGGAAGCGGCCTGTTCTATGAAGGCACCATGTTCTAAATCCCCTAAGGGGAAGGGGTAATCCGTTCCGTAGGCAATACGATCTGCGCCCATGAGGTCAATCAAAAACTCCAGTGTCTTTAAATCATGTGTTATGCCGTCTACCCAGAAGTTGCGGATATAATCTCTTGGGGCGGACTGAACATCAATAGCACACAAGTCCGGGCGACAATCGTACCCGTGTTGAATCCTGCCCAGGGTAGAAGGGAATGCACCTCCTCCGTGACAGAACATGACTTTTAATTGGGGGAATTTATCAAAAATGCCCCCAAAAATCATGGAGCAAATGGCCCGGGAACATTCTGCCGGCATGCCCACGAGCCAGGGAAGCCAATATTTTTTCATGTCCGCCTCGCCCATCATTTCCCATGGATGAACCAATAGAGAAGCATTTAAAGCCTGAGCTTTTTCCCAGAAAGGATAAAACTCCTGTTCATGTAGATTTTTTTGATTGACATTGGTGCCAATTTCCGCCCCCTTAAGAGCTAATTCAGTCATGCACCTTTCCAATTCCTGAGCGGCAAGATCAGGCGCCTGCATCGGAACTGTGCCCAATCCAATAAAGCGACGGGGATGTTTTTGAACTACTTCTGCCAGATGGTCATTTAAAAATCTGGACCATTCCAGACAATCTTCTGGTTTAGCCCAATAGCTGAATAACACAGGTATAGTGCACAACACCATCACATCCACCCCATGCGCATCCATATCCCGGATAATCCATTCCGGGTCCCAGCAATTACGACCAATTTCACGGAAGAAAGTCCCGTCATCTTTCATCATACGGGCGGCATCCTGCTTGTGATGATCCAGATAAATGAACCCGCCATATCCAAATTTTGTTTTTAAATCCGGATAATGTTCGGGCATGATGTGAGCATGTATGTCAATTTTCACAAAATCTTTTCCTTTCATATATTTCGCCGTGTTCCGACAAATTTAGTTCTAAACCGTATAATCAGACTGAATACAGAATTAAAAAGATGAAGCATTCAGGTTGTTTTAGGATTTTTGTGTTTTGTTTCCGGTTAGATTCCGTTAACGGCCTTGGAAGTATTGAGTCAGTTTTTAAATTCAAAAACCGGAGGGGATTATCCTATTCAAACCCTTAATTTTATAGCACAAATCAAAATATGAGTGGAGAAATTATAAATCGTGTAGCGAGTAGCAGTCTGATTACCTTTAATCTGGCGGATTATTATACCTCTGGAGAACGAAGGACGCTGGACATTAAAGACTGGCTATTTATGGGGCTGATGTTAAAAGAGAAGGAGTTCAGGGAAAGTCTCAGGCAGCACGATTGGAGTAGTTATACCGGAAAATGTGTGGCTGTTTTTTGTTCGGCAGACGCGATTGTTCCGACCTGGGCTTACATGCTAATTGCAACTTACCTCCAACCCGTAACTCAACATTTTATGTTCGGGAAACCGGAAGAGCTCGAAACGGTATTGTTCTTTAAGGCCCTGGATAAGATAGATTTCTCCGTCTATCAGGGGCAAAAAATTGTGATTAAGGGCTGTAGTGAAATTCATGTGCCGGAGGCCATTTATGTCGAAGCGACCAGGAGACTGTTGCCTTATGCTCAAAAGATTTCCTACGGAGAACCTTGTTCAACGGTGCCTTTGTATAAAGCACCATAAGGCAAATCAAAATAGCTTTTCAATGTATGAATTGTCGTCCCCAATGAGTGAATCTGCCTGCTTCCCTGGGTTAGGGTGTTTCAAAGGAGACCACAAACCGCTCTTCTAATACCCTGACCAAGTGATTCACAGGAAGGCCCATGACATTATAAAAATCTCCATGAATGGCTTTAACGCCGGCCAAACCTATCCAATCTTGTACTCCATAAGCACCCGCTTTGTCCATCACCGGAAAATGATCTACATACCATTCAAGTCTTTCCGTTGAAAGTTCATTAAAGATGACCTCGGTTCTTTCTGTAAACACAGTCTTTTGTCCTTTGTAGAATAAACAAACACCGGTAAATACTTCATGGCTTTTCCCGGATAACTTGCTTAGTATTTTCAGAGCATCGTTACGATCTGCAGGCTTGCCCAGGATTTGGTCATTTTGCCAGACAATGGTGTCCGCTGTAATAATCAGATGTGTTTCATTAAGATCGGTAAATGCTTCTGCCTTCTGATGGCATAAATAAGCTGCTATATCCGCTCCATTGAGTTCATCCGGATAGGTTTCGAGACCTTCGCGTACCACTACACGAAATGGCAGGCCAACATTTTTTAAGAGTTCGTGGCGCCTGGGAGATTTTGAGGCGAGGATGATAGGGGGTAGTGCTGGCTTCATGATTGGTACAAAGGTTGTAAATTTTTCCTTGCGGCAGAGACAATTTTTCATGCGTTTGTCAAATTAAAATCCTTTAATTTTCACGCTCCTTATGAAATACTATAAACTTCTTCTGCCTGCTTTGTTTTTGTTTAGTTGTGGGCATGTTCCAAGGGCCCTTTGGAAGAACTTTCCTTCTGTAAGAGACTTAAAACCTGAAATCCTGATGCCGGCGGCTTCTGATCCGGGATATTTTGAAATGGAAACTCAATCATTTTCGCCCGCCACAAATTGGATTTGGCGTCCCGGCAAGAAATTGCCGTATTCCTCTGAAGACGCGTTCTGTAAATCCGGAACGGATGCTTTTTTGGTGATCAAAGAGGATAGTATTATTCATGAATATTATGGAAAAAATACCGACAGACTCACCCGATTTAATACCCATTCGATTGCCAAGTCTATTGTTTCTACCCTTACAGGGATTGCATTACAGCAGGGCCATGTCAGAAGTTTGAGTCAACCCATCGTAGATATTCTTCCTGAATTAAAGGGAAGGGTAAGTGAAGATTTGTTGATTGGGGATTTATTGCAGATGACCTCCGGTTTGAATTTTAGTGAAAATTATCTAAATCCATATTCCAGTGTAACAAGCATGTATTATAGTTCTCACACGGAAAATTGGATAAAAAAAATTCGTCAAAAGTATGCGCCCGGAAGTCGGTTCGCTTATCACAGTAGTAATACTTGGCTCTTGGTCAGAGTTTTGGAAAGGGCGACAGGCCAATCCTTATCGGAGTATGCCACTGCTTATTTATGGCATCCTTTGGGGGTACCTGTTGCCGCCGGATGGAAAACAGATCGACAGGGAGATGGTAATATTCTTGGGTTTACCGGGTTCAATACAACGGCAACAGGATTGGCAAGAATTGGGCAATTAATGGTTAAAGGCGGCGTGTGGCAAGGCAATCGATTATTACCTGAATCTTGGACCGAGGCATTATATCGTGCTGATACAATTAGAGGGGCTGTCCCTTTTTATCAAAGGGCGTGGTATCCCAATTCCTATTATCAGGATTATTTTGCAGAGGGTTTGTTTTATCAATATTTATATTGTCATCCTGCCACAGGCACTGTAATTGTTAGGATTGGAGATGGTGGCAGTGGTTCCTACGATTGGAGAATGTCTTTCAGAGTACTGGCTGGAATTCAGGAAAAACCAACGCATAAAATGATAGAGATGGAAGAGGTAAGCCGCTTGTCAGGAATTTTTATGTTTCAGGAAAGGTCCGATGGAGATACGATGTTGTTGGGCAGAAAAATTAAAATAACCGGAACTAATGAGTTCTTGAAAGTAAAGGTTTTAAATGATTCCGACTCGGTTCGTGTTCGAACTAAAGGATATGTTACCGATAAAAAATTTAGACTCTACCAGGATTCCTCCGGATATTTTTATGAGCCTAAAACCATGCGCACCTTGGTATTCGCATCCGATGGAAATTCTTTAAAGTGGAAGCGACAAGAATTTGAGTGGTATTTAACCCGAGTGACGCCTTCAGATAAATAACGCGATATGCGTAAGCCCTTAGTTTCTATCCTTGGGGTATTTCTTGAATATGAAAAACAAAATCGTTTTTGCTGAGGGAATCTCCGGGGCGCACATACCACTTAAGAATACCGGTCCTTAAGGAGGGGATTGTTGCCTTTTGTTTTTTATCAAAATAAACGGAGCAGATATCTATCCCTTCCTCAACTTTGTCCCCATCAGAAAAAAAGATCTCTTCCATTATCACGGATTGATGACCCATTCCGGGCGGAAGCGAACGATCGTCAAATTTAAAAAAAGTGTACTCTGGTGATTGGCCCCATTTCTTGTAGGCTGATTGGGCTTCTTGTTGTAATTGATGTTGATTCAGATTTTGAAAGCCACTTTTTATTAACCAATATAAGAGGCGAAATACCCAACCGATAAGTTGAATAACCGCAACAATAAGAAAGAATCCAAAAATAAACAGCAGAAAATAACTCGCATTGTTTTTCCCATTTTTTCCCCGCATTCCCCAAGGCCGATAAAACGACAATCCGGGTATACCTGTTCTTACGGAGAATCCTTTGCTACCGATTGATCCCCAGGAGGTTTTTTTGCTGTAGGAAACCCCAGAACTACTCACATTTAATCCATGTCCATTGCCTAAATTTACACGATTTCTATATCTTAAACCCATAACACGAAATAGAATCGAAATTAATGAATGGTTTTAATGAAATCAATAAAAGACCATCAATTTCCTTTAGGTTTTCCTGGTTTCATAACCAGAAAGGAGGTTGTGGCGTTTAATAATGGATGGTTGGATTCAATTAAATCCCTCCAGGCTTCTAAGCTTAGGATAACGAGGTCATAATTACTTACAGGATAGGTAAAATTTAGCGTTTCAGAAAGCGTACATCTTTCAGTCCCTTTATTTTCTAACCGTTTCCATTTTGCATGGCTGTCAGAATCTTTTTTAATCAATTTGTTCTGATCGAATAGCGTTAGGTTGCTATTACTATGTTGAATAAACCGCTCTAGAAATTCAAAAATGAAGATATCTTCTTTATAAATTACAGGCATAATTACCTGATCTGTTTTTTGTAAATTCTTATCAATCAATATTCCTATAGGAATGTGGGTATGTTTAAGAATATAGCGTGTTCTTTCGTCAAAAATATGTGGGTCATCCAGAATATCCTGTTTGCCGGCAAATGACCGAATAATTTTGGATGGGTGAATTAATTGGGTCGTGAATCCGAGAAGTTTACCCAACACGGTACCTTCATAGACAGATTGACCAACCCCAATTAATAATAAATCGAACCGGCCTTCATCGGCTGTTTCGGCAATCTCCCGGCTGATATCTTGAGCAGGCTTAAAGAATGTCACAACGGGCAAATCAAGTTTTCGTGATTCTGATCGAATCAGTTTGAAGTTTTCTTGCTCATATTCTTTAATGTTAAATTGATTTATGTCAGTACTAGGAGACAAGTGCATAGCTGTCACCGTTGAAAATTTGGGGTCTTTATTTACCATCTTGGATGCGATTCTCACCATTGACCTCCCTTTTTTAGGATTCGCAAAGGCAATTAGAATGGAAAAATGATTTTTTAATTCAGACAATAGATCGGTTTTTAAATCTGATTTTTCCGGGAAGAAATATTCGATTAGGTCTAAAGCAGGGCCTGTCATAACGGTTGTTACCAGGGCCATCAGCACCATCATGGTAAAGATGCCGGCATCTAAGACGCCCAAATCAAACCCAATATTTAGAACGACTAATTCCATGAGTCCTCTTGCATTCATTAAGGCTCCAATCGTCAGGCTGTCCTTCCAGGAAATATGCGCCAGTCTTGCCGTTATGGCACTGCCCAGGAATTTGCCGGTGACGGCAACTAAGATGATGACGCCGCTGATTTTCCACAAGTGAATGTCGTTTAACAGGCCTATTTCAGTGCGAAGACCTGTAAATACAAAAAACAGGGGTAGCAGTAATACAACAGCTATATCCTCTATTTTTTCGATGAAAAGGCTTCGAAAATTTGCACTATCCGGCATGAGCACGCCGGCAACAAATGCACCAAAGAGCGCATGTATCCCAATGATTTCAGTCATATAGGAAGATGCCAACAAGACGATAAAGAAGACACCAACAATTGGTTTAGATAAATTTTCTTTGTGGGAATAAACATCTCCAAGCCTTTTTAGGAAAGGCTTTACCAATCTAAACATAATGAGGATGTATATTGACGCCAGCACAATGGTGTAGAGGGCTGATACCAAACTCCCGGCTTTGACAATAGCTATTACCATAGCGAGGATACACCAAGCGGTAATATCATCCACTGCCGCGCAAGTAATGGCCATACTGCCAACTTTTGACTTAGCCATTCCTCTTTCCTGTATGATTCTTGCTAATACCGGAAATGCCGTAATGCTCATTGCAATGCCAAGAAACAGAGCAAAGGGAAGAAAACGAACGCCTTCAGGCGCAAATTCTTCATATAAAAAGTATGCCAGGCCCGCACCCAAAGTAAATGGAATTATAATGCTTGCATGACTGATGAGTAGTGCATCGTTTGCCCGCTTCTTCAGGATGTCTAACTCTAGCTCCATGCCAATTACGAACATGAATAGGATTAATCCAATTTGGCTTAAGAACTGAAGGTTACCCAGGGATGAAACAGGAAACAGGAATATGGAAAACTCCGGAAAATAACTTCCAATAAACGAGGGTCCTAAGAAAATGCCTGCGAAGATTTCACCAATCACGGTGGGTTGTCCGATACGCCGACAAATGAAACCAAATAGTCTTGCGGCGATAATGATGGTGATTATTTGAAGTATTAGGAGCGCGAGTGGATGCTCTAAATTATGTTGAAGTGTATGAAGAAATGACTGCCATTGGTCTTTAATTCCGGGCGTCGCAGTTTCAATTTGTGCAACGGGTACCTGAATTTCAGCACCCATTAGAAAAATGATGTAGGTAATCAGGATACCCCCGCCTATCAGCATTACATAAAGAATAATATGTCTAAATCTGCTAGGCATAATGTATAGCAAAAATATGTTAAATCAAGGAGTTATCCTAATTTACAAGGCTTGTAAAGGTTTTGTTTATTCGACTTTCTGTCTTTGTCAGCTTACTGTTTGTGACCTTTGATGTGGCCCGGAATAAGCAAAAGTAAAATTCCTATTAGTGCCATCAATACCTGCACCCAGGAAAAGGTTCGGATGCAAAGTATTTGAATCACCAACCATAAGAGGAGGAAAATGCCCTGGAGCCTGCTTGCGCGGCCATAGTACCATTTTTTCTGCATTCCGATGGTGGCAATGAAAAGACTGCCAAGCCCCAGAACAGTAAACAAAAACAATCCTGGAAAAAAGAAATCGGTAAAGGGTGCGTATGAAAGCAAATCCATGCTCATACCGAGGCTACTGCCATCTGGCGTATAGAGCAGGGCGCCTCCTACATAAATCGCTGCTAATCCGTTGCCTATCAATAAAAATTGTAAAAAGGATTTCATTTTTGATGTATGTACGATAAAACTCCTCATAAAATTATGAGGATTAAGCCATGTTCTTACAATGGCAAGATAAATTATCCCAAATAGGATTAAGGTCCTAACACTAGCTTTGATGTTTTAATGATGGCATAAAAACCAATACCTTTACAGATACGTTCAAGCGCAATTCTACAGATCTGTTTTGAATTCCATGGAAAATCTGCCCATTTCCCTAGATTTACTTTTCGGCACAACCGTGCTTCTTACCATAGCCTTGTTGTTTAAGGCAACCGAAGAGAAGAAGTGGTTGATTGTGTTTTTGTTGGGGTGGTTTTCCCTTCATTCTGTATTGGGCTTGACTGGATTTTATACCAGCGCAGAATCCATACCATCTCGCTTTGTTTGGATGGTCGGTCCGGCTATTGCGGTGATGTTTTTTTTGTTTTTTTCGGTTAGGGGACTGGCATTTACCAATGGCCTGGATTTAAGATGGCTTCTGGTGCTTCATGTCGTTCGGTTACCTGTAGAGTTTGTTATTTGGGCACTTTATCAATATGGCCTGATGCCAAGAGTCATGACTTTTGAAGGGGTTAATTTTGATTTTATCAGTGGTTTCTCCGCTCCATTGATGTTCCTCCTCTATTTTTATTGGAAAAAAGTAGGACCGCTTGTGTTCCTGGCTTGGAATGCCTTGGGCCTTATTTTGTTGTTCAATGTCGTTTATCATGCTGTTTTCTCTTTGCCAACATCTTTTCAAAAGTTTTCCTTTGAACAGCCCAATGTTGCGATTATGTATTTTCCCTACATCTTCCTCCCTGGGTTTATCGTCCCTGTCGTATTGTATTCTCATATTGCCCTTATTCGAAGGACAATAAGGGAAATGCGTGCATAAGATTTTTCAATCTTTAATTGAATTACAATCAGCTTTTTATGTCATTTGAGCCCTCAATTATTCAGGAAGGATTGAGGGATAATTTTTACATAAAGACGAATTTTATGGCTTCTTATTTTATCTCCGCTTAACCTTGTAAATTTGTAACCATTATGGCACATCAACGCATTTTAATTATTGGGGCCGGCGGTCAGGTTGGCACAGAACTTACAGAAGCTCTCAGAGCCCGTTATGGAGGCGAGAATGTAGTTGCGACAGATATAAATCCTAATGCAGCATTAGCCGCCACAGGCCCTTACGAAATCTTAAATGTTCTTGATAAAGATCGCCTGGAAGCGTTGATAGATCAATACAGGATAGATACCATATATCATCTGGCTGCACTCCTTTCCGCAACAGGAGAAAAAAATCCCGCTTTAGCGTGGGACCTGAATTGTAACGGTCTGTTAAATGTACTTAATCTGATGCGGGACAAAAAACTGAGCCGTCTTTTCTGGCCCAGCACAATCGCTGTGTTTGGCCCTCATACCCCCAGACAGAATACCCCACAGTTTTGTGTAATGGATCCAAACACGATGTACGGTCTGACCAAGTTGGCTGGAGAGAGATTGTGTGAATACTATTTTAACAAATATGGCGTCGATGTCAGGAGCTTGCGTTATCCGGGTCTGATTGGCTGGAAAGCAGAGCCAGGTGGTGGAACGACAGATTATGCCGTACATATTTTTTACGATGCCATCCGCACCGGTAATTACACTTGTTTCCTTAAAGGCGATACTGCCTTGCCTATGATGCATATGGAAGATGCCATCAAAGCTACCATTGATTTAATGCATGCAGATGGTGAAAAACTCAGCATTCGTAGCAGTTATAATTTGTCCGGTATGAGTTTTACGCCGGAAGAATTGACCATTGAAATCCAAAAGCTTATTCCCGGCTTTTCTATGGATTATGCACCGGATTACCGTCAGGCGATTGCGGACTCCTGGCCTGCCAGTATTGATGACAGTACCGCAAGAAAAGACTGGGGGTGGCAACCTACTTACGACCTGGAAGGGCTTACCAGGAATATGATGGAAAATATTCGAATTAAAATCGAAGGGATTCACACAGCATAATAGAATTCACTTTCTTTTCATAGCGTTCCAGAGCAAGGGTAACACCTAATGCTTGTTGGTGTCCAACCTGATTGTGTTACCTTTTATCTTCAGAGACGGCCCTAAGCTTTTGAGGTCCTGTTTTTCTTGTCCACAAAATCCAGACAATCCAGAACCCCAGAATTGCAGCATACATGAGCGCTGTAAACAAATACTTATGGTTAAAATCGGTCCAGGTGCCATGGAAATACCAGGTCCAGGTAAGACCCACAATTCGAAAAATATTTAAGATGAAAATGGCGAAGTTACCTGCAGGAATAAATACTGCTTTTTGCCATAATTTCCCCGGTAAGGCAAGAATAAAACCGGAAAATAGGACCATTAAAGTCAACGCATTACAACCATGCCCAACATTCACCACTCGCATGCCATTGCTCATGTGGTGAATGATGACATTTTGTTTTAATGGGTCTATGGTCCAATACACCGGTAAAATATCCAACACATTTAGAATGCCTGTTGCCGGTACGGTGGAGGCCAGCGTAAAATAATGATGAATCTGCGTATGAGGCAAAATCCAAAATTCAAACAGAAAATACCAGGCTAGATAAATGACGAGTGCCCATACCAAAAACAGGATAATTTTTTTTTCTTCTTTATTCAAGTTTGGAAGCGGGCGATGGCGTGATAATGAAGGTTTTACAGATGAATATACCGCGCACCGGTAGCACCAAGCGCCGCTTCTTTCAAAGCCTCTGTAAAGGTAGGATGGGCATGGGAGAAGATGCCGAGATCTTCAGCGGAAGCACGGAATTCAAGGGCAACGACTGCCTCGGCGATCACATCCGCCATTCTTGGGCCGATACCATGAACACCAAGTAGCTCGTCTGTTTCCTTGTGGGCCAATACTTTGACAAAACCATCCGTGTCCATAGAGGCACGCGCTCTGCCTAAGGCTTTGAAGGGGAAGGTGCCTGTTTTGTAAGGGATTCCTTGTGCTTTCAATTCTTCCTCCGTATGTCCTACGCCTGCTACTTCGGGCCAGGTATAGACGACATTGGGGATACAGTTGTAATTGATATGAGGATGCTGCCCGGCAATGGTTTCCGCCACAAACACGCCTTCATCGGAAGCTTTATGAGCCAACATTGCACCTTTTACCACATCTCCAATCGCGTATATGCCGGGAACAACGGTTTCCAGTTTCTCATTTACAGGAATACGACCTCTTTCATCCACTGTGATTCCGGCCTTTTCCAGACCAAGATTCTCTGTGTATGGCTTTCTGCCGATGGAGACAAGACAATAATCTCCCGTAAATTTTACCTCTGCACCGGCTTTATCAGTGGCCGTGACGGTCACCTGATTTTTTTTCACCTCTGCTCCGGTTACTTTATGTTGAAAGTAAAACTCAAAGCCCAAATGGCTTTTCAAAACTTTTTGTAATTCTTTTCCAAGACTTTTATCCATTGCAGGAATAAGGCCGTCGGTATATTCTATCACGCTCACTTTGCTACCCAGTCTGGCGTAAACCGAGCCTAACTCCAATCCGATAACCCCCCCGCCAATGACCATTAAATGTTTGGGGACCTCTGTAAGATGCAGGGCTTCTGTTGAGGTGATAACTCGGTTTTTGTCAATCTCCACACCCGGCAGGGAAGCGGGTTTCGAGCCGGTTGCAATGATTATTTTTTCTCCTTTTATGACTTGGGTATTTCCATCCGGTTTTTTGACAAATACCTCACGCGTATTTTGGAAGGAGCCATGTCCTTGATACACATCAATTTTGTTTTTTTTCATCAGGAATGCCACGCCGTCGCAGGTGTTTTTAACGACATCGTTTTTGCGGGCAATCATTTGAGCTAAATCGATTTTCAGGCCGGAGACCTGTATGCCATGCGTTTTAAAGTGATGGCTGGCATTGTGGTAGTGTTCCGAGGAATCAAGTAATGCCTTGCTTGGAATACACCCAACATTAAGACAAGTGCCTCCAAGGGTAGGATATTTTTCAATAAGGGCAGTTTTCATACCCAATTGAGCACAACGAATGGCGGCTACATACCCGCCAGGACCTGAACCAATAACAATGACCTGATAAGCAGACATAAAATGAAAAATTAAATCGGATGCAAATTTAGGCTTATTTCCGGTTGACCCGAACTTCGATTGCCAACCTATCCCTACGATTGTTAAGCAGCCCAACGTTATTACCCACTAAAATTATTCAGAATCTTTCTAAATAGGCGCATTAAGTCTCGGTATTTGATAAAACGGGGAATGAAAACTAATTTTGAGAGGTTTTATAATCTAAATAGCAAGAATGAGTTGGTTTACTGAAACACTACAATCTTCCCTGGGAAAAAAGCTTCTAATGGCCCTGACCGGGTTGTTTCTCATCATTTTCCTAATTACACATTTGGCAGGAAATCTTCAATTGCTTTATGGCACCAAAGACGACTTCAACCAATATGCCAAATTTATGACCACCTTCCCGCCAATTAAGGCGGTTTCTTATCTTTTGTATGCTTCGATTTTAGGCCATGCGGTTTATGGCTTGATGTTGACCCTCAAAAATCGTCAGGCAAGGCCGGTTCAATATGCTTACAATCAACCGACCGCCAACAGTACCTGGTCATCCAGAAACATGGGCATACTTGGTACCATGATTTTGATATTTTTGGTCATCCACATGAAAAGCTTCTGGTACGAAATGCATTGGGGCGCTATTCCTGAGGTGAATGGATTCAAAGATTTGCATGGCGTTACGGTTGAAGCCTTCAAGAGCCCTCTGTATGTATTGTTCTATGTTCTGGCTATGGCTGCCTTGGCTTTCCATTTAATGCATGGTTTCCAAAGCGCTTTTCAAAGTCTGGGTTGGAACCATCCCAAATATACGCCACTCATCCAGGCACTTGGAACGGGTATATCTCTACTTATTCCGGCACTCTTCGCCCTCATTCCTGTTGTCATGTTGTTAACGAATTCCTGAAAAATTCAGATATGATTTTAGATTCCAAAATACCGGCAGGACCGATATCCGAAAAATGGTCAAAGCATAAGTTTAACCTGAAGCTGGTTAACCCTGCCAATAAGCGCAAATTTGAAGTGATAGTCGTGGGTTCCGGTTTGGCCGGAGCTTCAGCTGCCGCCTCTCTCGCGGAGCTCGGCTACAAAGTAAAATGTTATTGTTTCCAGGATAGCCCTCGTCGTGCCCACAGTATTGCAGCACAAGGGGGTATCAACGCGGCCAAAAATTATCCCAATGATGGGGATTCCGTGTACCGCCTTTTCTACGATACTATTAAGGGAGGCGATTATCGCGCCAGGGAGGCCAATGTCCACCGCTTAGCAGAGGTGAGTGTCAATATCATTGACCAATGCGTGGCTCAGGGCGTTCCTTTTGCCCGTGAATACGGTGGACATCTGGATAATCGCTCTTTTGGAGGCGCTCAGGTATCCCGGACTTTTTATTCCAGAGGGATGACAGGTCAGCAGCTTCTACTTGGTGCATATTCTGCGCTTTCCAGACAAATTGGTCTGGGAAATGTGCAGATGTTTACTCGCACCGAAATGCTGGATGTTGTTATGGTCGATGGACAAGCCCGAGGGATTATCACCAGAAATCTTGTAACCGGTGCAATTGAAAAACATGCAGCACATGCGGTTTGTCTGGCAACCGGTGGGTATGGAAATGTGTTTTATCTCTCCACCAACGCGCGGGGTTCGAATGTTACCGCAGCCTGGAGAGCTCATAAAAAAGGTGCTTTATTTGCAAATCCTTGTTTTACCCAAATTCATCCTACCTGTATCCCGGTTTCCGGTGATCATCAATCCAAACTCACTCTGATGTCGGAATCCCTCAGAAATGATGGACGCGTGTGGGTGCCCAAAGCCAAGGGTGACAGTCGCAGACCAGAAGACATTCCGGAGGATGAAAGAGATTATTACCTTGAAAGAATTTACCCTTCCTTTGGTAATCTGGTGCCTCGTGATGTGGCTTCCCGTAATGCGAAACAAATGTGTGATGACGGAAGAGGTGTGGGTGCTAGCGGTCTTGCTGTTTATCTGGATTTCAGCGATGCAATCAAACGCCTCGGTGAATCTGTCGTAAAACAAAAATATGGGAATCTTTTCGATATGTATCAGCAGATTACCGGAGAGAATCCTTACAAAACACCTATGCGAATGTACCCTGCTGTGCATTACACCATGGGCGGTCTTTGGGTGGATTATAACCTTATGACGACAGTGCCCGGTTTGTATGCTCTGGGTGAATCCAATTTCTCCGACCATGGCGCTAATCGCCTCGGTGCCTCTGCGCTTATGCAGGGACTTGCCGACGGGTATTTTGTTATTCCTTTCACCATAGGGGATTATTTGGCCTCTGCTAACCTCAAACCTGTAAAAACAGACCATCCTGCTTTCGCCGAAGCAGAAAATAATGTTAGAGATCGTATCAACAAGCTCCTGTCCATTAAAGGTAAACTCACAGTCAAAGAGATTCATCAGAAACTTGGTAAAATCATGTGGGACTATTGTGGAATGGCCAGAAGTGAGGAAGGTTTGAAACATGCCAAAGCTCTGATTCAGGAACTAAAGTCCCAATTCTGGAACGATGTGAATGTGTTAGGAGGAGGAGAAGAGCTCAACCAAAGCTTGGAACATGCCGGAAGATTGGCTGATTTTCTGGAGTTAGGTGAATTGATGGTGGATGATGCCTTGCATCGGAATGAGTCATGTGGCGGACACTTCCGCACCGAATATCAGACAGAAGAAAACGAAGCCAAGCGGGATGATGAAAACTTCTGTTATGTAGCCGCCTGGGAATATACAGGCGACAATGCCCCGGAAAATCTCCACAAGGAGCCTCTGGTTTTTGAAAATGTTAAACTCTCACAAAGAAGTTATAAGTAATGAGCGGATCCATGAATCTTACCCTGAAAGTCTGGCGCCAGAAAAATAATCAAGAATATGGTCGCTTAGAGACATATAAAATTGGAGACATCTCTCCGGATATGTCTTTTCTGGAAATGTTAGATGTCTTGAATGAAGACCTAACCCGTAAAAGTATTGAGCCAATTGCGTTCGACCACGATTGTCGCGAGGGCGTTTGCGGTATGTGCAGTCTATACATAAACGGGCGTGCACATGGGCCAAAATTTGGTACCACCACTTGTCAGCTTCACATGCGCTCATTTAAAGATGGAGATACCATCGTGATTGAGCCTTGGAGAGCCAGAGCCTTTCCTGTCTTAAGAGATTTAGTTGTGGACAGAGGGGCTTTTGATCGTATCATGCAAAAAGGGGGATTTGTGTCTGTGGATACAGGATCCGCCCCGGATGCTAATATTATTCCCATCCCTAAACCGGTTGCTGAAAAAGCAATGGATGCTGCTGCCTGTATTGGATGCGGCGCCTGCGTGGCGGCATGTAAAAATGCCTCTGCCATGCTTTTTGTGAGCGCAAAAGTTTCTCAACTCGCACTTCTGCCTCAAGGTCAGGTCGAAAGACAAACCCGTGTTGAAAAAATGGTCGCTCAGATGGATAAGGAAGGATTTGGTAACTGTTCCAATACCGGCGCTTGCTCTGCGGAATGTCCAAAAGAAATCTCTGTGGAGAATATCGCCCGCATGAACCGCGAATATTTTAGTGCCCGCCTTACCGGAACTGAAATATAAAAGGTTGTAAACCAACCCAGGTTGGTTACCAACCTTTTTTCTTTACACTACGCGCCTAAACTTGTGGATTGCATGACTTTGGGTTTTAGTAGATTTGTACCATGCAGTTTTCATCATTAAGAGGCATTGACAGGCCTAAGGAAATTGTCCAAAGAGCTGTGGACAGTGGCAAGCTGAGTCACGCACTCCTTTTGTTAGGTCCTGAGGGAAATGGAAAACTTGCTTTCGCAGCTGCTCTGGCCGCTTATCTAAATTGTAAAACACCTATTGAAGGCGATTCCTGTGGCAAATGTCCCGATTGTGTAAAGTCTGCTAAACTCGTTCACCCGGATATACATTTTATTCTGCCTTATCCAGGAACACTCTCGGATGAACAAAAATCTCCAACCGCTGAGGTGATACACGAGTTTCGACCCAAGTTTATTGAAAACCCATGGCTGGAACTTGAAGATTGGAAACATGCCCTCGCTGCTGATAATAAACAGTTAGGTATTGGAGTAAATGAAATCCGCCTCCTTAAAAAACGCATGTCCTTGAAGGCATTTGAAGGCAGATTTAAAGTGGTCATTATCTGGGGTGCCGACAAAATGAATGGAAGTGCAGCCAATAGTTTCCTGAAATTATTGGAAGAACCGCCTGACAATACGGTATTGATTCTTACTACCATAGATGCTGCAGATTTATTGCCTACCATCCGGTCTCGCTGTCAGACCCTGCTGATGAACCGCATTCCGGCTAATGAAATTGGTGCTTACTTACAAACGAAGTACAATTTGGAAGAGCAACAGGCCCTTCAGGTTGCTCTTATGGCAGAAGGTAGTATGCGCAAGGCACAGGTCTTAGCGGAAAAAGATACCCAGGCTGTTTCGGAAAAATTCCCTGCCTGGATGCGTCTATGCTATGAAGCAAAAATGGACGAAATTTCTAAGCTCGCTGAGGATTTCTCCCGAGAAAGCCGGGAATTTCAAAAGTTTTTTATGGAAAGCGCCCTGCACCGGGTGAGAGAAACCCTTAAGGTACGCTTTCTGCCCGAGGATCAACTTCTTTTCCCTGGTGCTGAAATACAGTTCCTTAAAAAGTTCAATCAAATTCTGACTGACGCCAAATTAGAAAAAATCGCCACTTTGATTGATGAAGCTGTTTATCATGTTGGTAGAAATGCCAATGCCCAAATGTTGATGGTTTCCCTCTCGCTCAGAATTCATAAGGTCCTCAGAGAAAAAATTACGCCAAACCCGATTTTACGCTAAGGCAACGATTTCCTTTTTTTCCTTTCCTGATTTTTGTAATTTTGTATAAGACCCTTTGGTTGAAGAGGGTCTGTTTCTTGGTTAAAGCCCTACAATAAAACAAATAGATATACTTATGGATTTTAAAGAACTGGTTTTAGATGAAGTAGAAAAAATTGCACAAGATTTGACCGTATATAAACTCATCTTGTACAATGACGATTTTAATACTTTTGAGTGGGTAATCGGTAGCTTGGTTGAGGTATGCGATCATACCCTCGAACAAGCGGAACAAACGAGCCTCATTGTGCATTATAAAGGAAAGTGTCAGGTAAAATCCGGTACCTGGGAGGTTCTTGAGCCCCAATGTCACCAATTGCTTGAAAGGGGCTTGTCCGCCAAAATTGAATAAGCTTTTGCTCCATGTTTGAGGATTCTAATTCCACCTTTGTAGATTCCTTAGTCTTGTCCCAATCCTCTGAAGTGCGTAAACCCATTTTGGTTTTACTGCATGGCTTTACAGAAAATCACAGGTTGTGGGATGAAGTCATTCCTCTTCTTGATGAATTTGCTACCGTCATTTGTCCGGATTTGCCCGGACATGGGGGCCTTGATTTTCCGGATTCTATTCATTCTATTGAGGGGGTTGCAGATTGGCTTTTGGATTTTCTGAAGTCCATTCAGGTTGAAAAATGTTATCTCGCCGGCCATTCTTTGGGTGGATATGTTGCGCTGGCTGCTGCCAGGAAATATCCCGGGTATTTTCATGCAATTTGTCTTATTCACTCAACGCCCCTGGAGGATGGGCCTGAAAAAAAAGAAAACCGGGATCGGGTGATAGAATTTATAAGAACGCATGGTGGTCAAGGTTTTATACAATCTTTGATACCAGCTTTGTTTACAGGGGATTTTTTATCTCAATACCCTGAAAAAGTAAAATCCAGCTTAGCCCGGGCAAAGGAAACCCCGGACCACACACTACTCCGGTTTCTTGCCATGATGCGGGATCGACCCTCCAGCCAGGCATGGATGGCCTCCGGTCAATTACCCGTCTTTGCCATTTTGGGCGCCCAGGATACCCTTATCCCTTGTGAGTTTACGGCTAGTTTGATCAAGTCCTGTCCCGACGCTCAGGTAGAAGTACTGAATAACAGTGCCCATATGGGAATGCTTGAAGAGCCCGGAAAGGTTGGAAAAGCTTTGTCTTTATTTTTGACCTCTAAACTTTAATTATCTGTAGTCTGGAAGATCCATTTAGAGGATTGGGTTAAAAATCCCCTAATTTTACAGTTTAAAATTCATTTTATTTTACTCCATGTACGATACACTCAAACCCTGGTTGGAATCTGAATTACAAGCCATTCGCGATGCTGGCTTATTCAAAAAAGAACGAATCATCACCGGTCCTCAGGGCGCGGAGATCAAAGTTTCTACCGGTGCCACCGTTCTGAATTTTTGTGCCAATAACTACCTTGGCCTATCTTCTCATCCCAAGGTTGTTGAGGCTGCCAAACAAGCAATAGATACCCATGGCTTTGGTTTGTCTTCCGTACGCTTCATTTGCGGAACTCAGGACATTCATAAAACGCTGGAAGAAAAAATTTCTACCTTCCTCCAAACAGAAGACACCATTTTATATGCTGCCGCTTTTGATGCTAACGGGGGCGTATTCGAACCTTTGTTTGGTGAAAAAGATGCCATTATTTCCGACGCATTGAATCATGCCAGTATCATTGACGGTGTGAGATTATGCAAAGCAGAAAGGCATCGTTACGCCCATAATGATATGGCTGAACTCGAAGCTTGTCTTCAGGCGACTCAGCATTGCAACAATCGTATTATCGTGACCGATGGTTCTTTCTCAATGGATGGCACAATTGCCCAGTTGGATAAGATATGTGATTTGGCGGATAAATATAAAGCCCTCGTGATGGTAGATGAATGCCATTCTACAGGGTTTCTCGGCCGGACAGGCAGAGGGGCTATAGAACTTCGGAATGTGATGGGTCGGGTGGATATTATTACAGGAACCTTGGGTAAAGCATTAGGCGGCGCCTCAGGCGGTTTTACTTCCGGAAGAAAAGAAATTATTGAAATGCTCCGTCAGCGCTCTCGTCCTTACCTGTTTTCTAACACATTAGCGCCTTCTATCGTTGGGGCTTCTATTGCAGTATTTGACATGCTGTCCGAAACCACGGAACTCCGGGACAAACTCGAGAGCAACACCAAATATTTCCGCGAAAAGATGACAGCTGCCGGCTTTGATATAAAACCCGGAGAGCATCCTATTGTTCCCGTTATGTTATACGATGCCAAACTTTCTCAGGACTTTGCGGAGAAACTATTGGAAAAAGGTATTTATGTGATTGGCTTCTATTTCCCTGTAGTAGCTAAAGGTCAGGCCAGAATACGCGTTCAGGTATCTGCCGCACATGAAAAATCCCATCTTGACCGGGCCATTCAGGCTTTTACTGAAGTTGGAAAAGAATTAGGGGTCTTGAAATAATTCCGGATGGAGTTCCCGTCAAGAACGATTGAACAAGCTGTACAGGAATTATCCCGTTTGCCAGGAGTAGGGAAGAAAACCGCCCTCCGCCTTGCGATGCATTTACTTAGACGGCCGGAGACTGAATCTCTGAATTTGAGTGAGGCCATCAAGGCCCTTCGCCTAAATACGCGCTATTGTACCACCTGTCATAATATTTCAGATGAGGTCCTCTGTAATTTATGCGCTTCTCTTAAGCGAGATAAGTCCGTCATTTGTGTGGTTGAAGATACACGAGATGTGATGGCACTCGAAAATACCCATCAATATAATGGACTATATCATGTATTGGGGGGTATTATTCATCCTTTGGAGGGCATCAGCCCGGCTCAGTTAAATATTGGTTCCTTGTTGCAACGATGTGAAGACCCTGAGGTTAAAGAACTCATATTTGCCTTTAGTGCCAGCATGGAAGGCGAAACCACTGCTTTTTATATTTCCCGGAAAATAAATCGTCCCGATCTTCGTATATCCAGCATCGCCAAAGGCATACCGGTTGGGAGTGAACTTGAATTTACAGACGAAATCACCTTGGCCCGTTCTCTGCTGAACCGCATTGCCTATTCTACAGCGCCTGCCATTAATCAGCCCGGATGAAATTATCGGTCATCATTGTAAATTATAATGTTCGCCATTTTCTGGAGCAAGCCCTCCTATCGGTAGTGCAGGCGGCCAAAGGTTTGGCCGTAGAGGTCTTTGTGGTGGACAACAATTCAGTGGATGGTAGTGTGCAAATGGTGCAGGAAAAATTCCCGGAGGTCAAAGTTATTGCCAATCGCAAAAACACCGGTTTTTCCAAAGCCAACAATCAGGCCATACTTCAATCTCAGGGCGAGTTCGTCCTCTTGCTGAATCCCGATACGATAGTTGAGGAAGATACTTTCCGAAAGGTCATCAACTTTATGGAAACCCATCCTGAAGCCGGTGCTTTGGGGGTGAGAATGCTGGATGGTAAAGGTAAGTTTCTCCCTGAATCTAAACGCAGTCTCCCTACGCCCTGGGTTGCATTTTATAAGATCTTCGGGTTGTCCACTTTATTTCCCCAAAACAAAAAGTTCGGGAAATATCATTTGACTTACCTAAATTCAAATGAAACCCATGATGTGGAGGTTCTTAGTGGGGCCTTTATGCTGTTGAGAAAAACTGTACTAGATCAAATTGGCTTGCTCGACGAAGATTATTTTATGTACGGGGAGGATATTGATTTGTCTTATCGTGTCATAAAAGGGGGATTTAAAAATTATTATTTCGCCGATACGTCCATTATTCATTATAAAGGAGAAAGCACCAAAAAAGGAAGTCTGAATTATGTGCGGGTCTTTTATCAGGCCATGCTAATTTTTGCACGCAAGCATTTTTCTAAATCCAATCAAAGTCTGTTCATTCTATTAATCCAATTTGCTATTTATTTCCGCGCAATTGTGGCAGTAGTGAATCGGGTTTTTCAAAGAATTGCATTTCCTTTGATAGAAGGCCTCATGATTTATGGGGTTATTCAAATGATTAAATGGTATTGGGAAACCCAGCACAAATATGTAGATGGAGGGGGGTATCCTTTAACTTTTGATTTAATTGCAGCTCCAATTTATGTGGTGGTGTTGGTGTTATTTCTCAGCATTGCCGGGGCTTACCGTAAGCCGTATAAATCTTCTAAAATTATTAGTGCGGCCTTTTCCGGATTTATTGCCATTGCCACCGTCAGTTATTTGTTTCCGGAAATTAATTACTCCCGCGCCATTGTGGGATTAACTTCCATGTTTACCGTATTCCTTTGCATATTTAATCGCTTCTTTTTGCAATTAATTACCAAGGGGAAATTAGACCTCAGAGAAAAAGCGAGACGAAGGGCTTTGATTGTAGGCGATACCGATGAAGCATTGCGTGTACACCGTATGATTCGACGGGAACTGGATTATGATGTGGAGATATTGGGCCTGCTTGTTCCCGATGCTCCATCCGGAGAGAAGATTCCTGAAATATTGGGGCATCCTGATCAATTGGATGAGGCCCTGGAAGTCTATCGGGTAGAAGAGGTTATTTTCTGTAACAAATCCTTAAGCACTCGAGGCATTATTGATGAGATGGCCAGGCTCATGCGCAATGGCTTAACTTTTCGCATCGTGCCTCCGGATGCTGATTACCTGATTGGTCCGAATCAGATTCATAGCGCCGGCCAAAATCCTTTGACCTTGAATCTTTTGCTTCCGGAAAATCGCTTCCGGAAAAGATTGTTTGATGCCCTTGTGAGTTCTTTCCTGATTCTGATGTATCCTGTGTCATTCTGGTTATATAAAAAGCCGGGAGCAGCATTGAATAGTTTATGGAAAGCTCTGCGCGGGAAATACCATTTGGTGGGGTATGTGGTCGAGGATAATCCGGCTTTGCCGAGGATGAAAAAAGGCCTGCTGAATATGTACCATATCCTTTCGGGCAAAAGTGAATCTTTGCGTACTGACCCCGGACAATTGGATATTTATTATGCCCGCACCTATTCGCCCGGTCTCGATTTGGAAATTCTGTTGAGAGGTTTCCGCTCCTTGGGCAGTCCGCCTTCACAGGGGTGAGAATTTTCCTGTTTTATGTTTCAGTTATCTTTTACCCGATATCGATCTTACTTTGGATCTCCCCCTCTCTTTCTCTCCCCAATGGGGAGGGGATCCACGCACAGGCCATTACTCGTTGGATTCGGAGATATCTTAACAACCGAAGTGTTACTTTTGTGTATTCTAAATTTGGTTCTCACACAAGCAACCTTTTGAAATAGATAAGCCATGTTCAAATCTGAAAGGCTGTGGAAAGCGGAGGAAGCTTCCCTCCCCATCAAAAGATTAAGAGAGGATAAACAAACAATACTTACAGAAAATCAGACCTTCAAAAATGCAAAAGACCCAAAACATCAGGATAATTAACCCAAGACTCCCCATCCGCAGCAGTGGCAGGCGGGTGGCTCCCCTCCCCATTGGGGAGGGCCATGAAGGGGAAAGCACCAATCACCTATCTAACCTTTGACAAGCATGCCAACAGATCCAGGAGATATCCGATTAAAAAATAAAGACGAGCTCACCCAATTACTCAAAGACGCCGGAGAACCCGCCTTTCGGGCCAAGCAATTATACGAATGGCTCTGGAAGAAAAATGTCTCCTCCTTTTCCGACATGCGTAACCTGGGCGCTCGCCTCCTCGAACACCTCGAAACCCATTATCGTCTCAATAAAGTCAGCATCTTTACCGAGCAACGCAGCAAGGACGGCACCGTGAAGTTTGGCTTTCGTCTTGCAGACGGAGAATTGGTCGAAGGCGTGCTTATCCCGACCGAAACCCGCATGACGGCTTGTATCTCTTCCCAGGTGGGTTGTTCCCTCACCTGTAAGTTTTGTGCCACGGGTTACATGGATCTGAAGCGCAATCTGCACCCGTATGAAATTTATGACCAGGTGGACTTAATTCGAAAGAAAGCTTTGGAATATTATGGCATACCCCTCAGCAATATCGTGTATATGGGTATGGGAGAACCACTCTTGAATTATAAAAATGTTTTAGCCTCCATTCACCACATTACCGACCCGGAAGAAATGGGTATGTCTCCGAGGCGAATTACCGTCTCCACCGCCGGCATTGCCAAAATGATTAAAAAATTGGCGGATGACGAAGCCAAAGTGGAGTTTGCCCTTTCCCTGCATGCCGCAAATGATACCAAGCGTTCCCAGATCATGCCCATCAATGAGCACAACAGTCTGGAAGCACTCAAAGAAGCCCTGCTTTATTTCACCGATAAGACTGGCACGCGCGTTACCTTTGAATACATCATCTTCCAGGACTTCAACGACGAGGTGGAGGATGCCGAGGAGCTTTATCAATTTTCCCGAAATATTCCCTGTAAGATTAATATTATCGAATACAACCCCATAGCCTGGTCGGATTTACAAAACACCTCAGGCAACCGAATGCATCGCTTCAAGGAATACTTAGAGTCGAAAGGTATGATCGTCAATGTAAGACGAAGCCGAGGACGGGATGTGGATGCGGCCTGTGGGCAGCTGGCGATAAAGGAGAGGGGGAGTTGAGGGTTTTTTAGGTGACTTGGAATTGTAGGTGAGGGGGTGTATTTTTGGGTTATGGACTTCACCTGACTGGTTCTTTGTATTGGTCTTGTAGTGGTTTGGATAGTAGGATGGATTTATTGGAAATAAGTGAAATAGGGGGGTGATTGGAATGGTGATGCTTGGGTGTGAGACCGACAACAGCCAAGACTTGAAGTGCTTTTTGAAATCGCTAAAATATCGGGAGTTAAACCACAAGACTTATTAAAAGAGAAAAAATGACAAGCATAGCGCAACGACAAGAGTTACAGAATAAAATATGGAAAATAGCCAACGATGTCCGTGGCTCAGTAGATGGGTGGGATTTTAAACAGTTTGTTTTAGGTACGCTGTTCTATCGCTTTATTAGTGAAAACTTCACCAGTTATATTGAAGGTGGCGATGAAGGCGTAAACTATGCAAACTACCTTGACAAAGACATAACTCCCGAAATAAAAGACGATGCGATAAAAACAAAAGGTTACTTCATTTATCCAAGTCAATTGTTTGTGAATGTTGCCAAAACAGCCAATACAAACCCCAATCTTAACACAGACTTAAAAGCGATTTTTGACGCTATCGAAAGTTCGGCCAATGGTTATCCATCTGAACCAGATATTAAAGGTTTGTTTGCCGACTTTGACACCACAAGCACAAGATTGGGGAATACCGTTGAAAGCAAGAACAGTACATTGGCTAAAGTCTTAAAAGGAATTGAAGAGCTTGACTTTGGAAATTTTGAAGATAATGAAATTGATCTGTTTGGTGATGCTTATGAGTTCCTTATTTCCAACTATGCAGCCAATGCAGGAAAATCGGGGGGTGAGTTTTTTACCCCTCAGCATGTATCAAAACTCATTGCCCAATTGGCAATGCACAAACAAGAAAAGGTAAATAAGATTTTAGACATAGCAGCAGGTTCTGGTTCTTTACTCTTACAGGCAAAAAAGCACTTTGACAACCATATTATTGAAGAAGGCTTTTATGGTCAGGAAATCAACCCTACTACCTACAACCTGGCAAGAATGAACATGTTCTTGCACA